>JADFJI010000146.1 GCA_022566235.1 Chloroflexota bacterium | reverse complement strand
GCTCCGCGTCCCCGGGCTTAGGGATGAACTTGAGCACCAGGTTCACGGTTCTGGAGAAGGGCGTGTACTCGGCCCCGGGCCCCGACATGTCGATTATCGCCTCCCGCGCATACCAGAACTCCTCTCCGATGAACGGCTCGGCGGCTCCTATCACTGCCACTCCAGCCAGCCGGTGAGTCCGTCCCTCCCCCACCTGGGCCGGGGGGCCAAGAAACCCGGGAAACACACACCCGGGCCCGGAGACCTTCACCCTGGGCTCAACCACGTCCAGGGCATGGACTATCCGGGTCTTTTCCCCCGGTCTCGCAACATCGATCTCGATATCCTGAAAAGGGGAGTCCTTGAGGAGGAAGGCCTTTAGCTCATCGGTGTTCACAGACAGAACACCCTGCCTGTATTCGGTCCTGGGGCCGAAAACCAGATCCCGGACGGGGAAAGAGCCAAGCTCCAAACGCACGGGTTCACCTCCTGATTCCTAGTGCAGCCTTCCGCCGAGCCTGCTGGGGCCCATGGGGGCCGTGGCCCCGTACAGCTTGCGCAGGTCTACTTCTATGGGCCCGAGGGCCTCTATGTCGGTGTTCAGAATCCTGGAGCCGCCGATGGCCTTCTTCATGGCCGGAAGCTGGAGAAGGTGCTCGTCGTCTCCCGGCATGACCATGGCATCGGCCTCGGGCACCCAGTAATTGAGGCCCGGCTCCTCCCTTCCCGTGTTTAGCTGGGACACCCCGATGGCCGTCTTTATTCCGGACTTCTCACACTTCTCGCAAACCATCATGAGGGTGACCCCACCGTGTCCCGGCCTGAGGGGCGCTATCACCGCGCCATCGGCCCCCAGCATTCGCGCTATCTTCACCACGCTATCGCTGTCCCGCTCCTTGTCCTCCAGGGCCATGCCCATGCCGCTGCAGAATATCACGCCGAGGAAGTTAAGCTCACTGCCGTGCCGGGAGTAGAGGTCCCGGACTATAGAGTTGTTCTGATGGAAGTAGGTGCAGTCTCTCAGAGCGGCCTGCACCCACCGGGTGGCGATGACCAGGACGCCGTCCATAAGCTCGTTGGGATGAAGGAGCATGGCGTGATCTTGGGGGTGGCGGGCCGAGCCGTAGAGGGCGGCGCCGATATTGTGGTGAACGTAGACTATCTTTGGCAAAGCCTGGTCGACGGGTGATAACTCATAGGTATCGATACGGTCTGGCTCCAGGTCCCGGACGGCCCGAGCCAGGTATTCCGCGGTCCTCAGACTCAAGACCCTGGTCGCATCGATAGAGGCCTGAGCGTCCCGGGTCCGGGCGTCCACCATGTAGTTGGCCTTCTCATCTTTTGTCCTTCGACTGCTTGCCTCGGTGTCTGGGACGAAGGTGAGCACGATGTTGAAGGTCCTGGAGAAGGGGGTATAGTCGGCCCCAGGGCCCGACATGTCGATTATCGCCTCCCGAGCAAACCAGTGATCCTCTCCCAGGAACGGGTCCGCCGCCCCGACCACCGCGACCCCTGCCAGCCGGTGAGTCCTCCCCTCCCCCACCTGTGTCGGGGGGCCAAGGATGCCGGGGAACACACACCCGGGCCCGGAGACCTTGGTCCTCGGCTCCACCACATCCAGGGCATGGACTATCCGGGTCTCTTCTCCGGGCTTTGCGATGTCTATCTCGATTGTCTTGAAAGGGGAGTCTTTGGACAGGTGTTGTTGGAGCTCCGCCCTGTCTATGTGCAGGGTGCCGTCGCGGTACCGGGTGCTGTCGGAGAAAATGACGTCCCGAACATCGAAGCGACCCAGTTCCAACCGTATAGGCTTGCTCATGGTGATCTGACCTCGGCCCAGCTACCGGAGACCCGAATGGGACGGTGAATTATATCACAGCGATTGGGCCTCATAGGCGTCGTTGACAGTGCCACCTGCCGTGGCTAAGATTACTGGGCCAGGGGAGGGGTCGTCATCACTGGTTCGCATTAGTGCTTTGCATAAGGACTCCCTTTAACGCGATGCGTACGCCCAACGCCTTTTTCCAGCCCCCGCATATTCCGACCAACGGTAACTCCGCCCTCAACCGGATGCTCCGGCATTCCAACTCGCCACGATTTGGGGGCGGTATATATGCTTGATCAGGCCCTGGAAGGCGTAACGGTTCTGGACCTTACCCACTACATCGCCGGTCCCCACTGCACCAAGCTCCTGGCCGATTACGGCGCCGACGTGATAAAGGTGGAGCGGACCGGGGGAGGAGACCCGGCCCGACACCTTGGGCCCTTCTACGAGGATGACCCCCATCACGAGAAGAGCGGCCTCTTTCTGCACCTCAACACCAACAAGAGGAGCGTAACGTTGAACCTCAAGGTCACCTCGGGCCAGTTCATTCTGAAGGAGCTGGTCAAGGAGGCCGATATCCTGGTGGACAACTTCAGCCCTCGAGTGATGCCGGGTTGGGGCCTGGACTACCCGGTCCTGTCCAAGATCAATCCCATGCTGGTGATGACCTCCATCAGCAACTTCGGCCAGACAGGGCCTTACCGGGACTATAAGGCCTCGGAGCTGGTGCTCTTCGGTATGGGGGGCGAAATGCACTCAATCGGCATGGAGGGCAGGGAGCCTCTCAAACAGGGAGGCAACGTGGTCCAGTACGAGGCCGGGGCTGTGGCCGCGGGAGTGACCATGGCGGCTTTCCTGGCGGCCGATCGGGACGGCCAGGGACAGTATATCGACATCCCGATTCTGGAGACCCAGCTGGGAGGGGTGGACAGGCGGCACGCCGCACTCCTGGCCTATCAGTATTCCGGTCAGATCAGCACTCAGCAGGCCGGATGGCTAAGCGGGGCCCTGGCCTCGGGCACCTTTCCCTGCCAGGACGGCTACGTCGAAATAGCCGGAGGAGGGCCCCTGTTCCCCAGGGTGATAAAGATGCTGGGAGCGCCAGCCTTCCTGAATGACCCCAAGTGGCTGGAGCCGGGCACCGGCTCCAACCCCGAGATGGTCGAGGAGTTCAATACCTTCTTCCTACCGTGGCTCCTGGAGCGGACGATGCAGCAGGTGTGGGAGGTGGGTCAAAGGGCCCGGGTCCTCTGCGGCCCTCTCTACAACACTGCGGACCTGCTGAAGGACCCTCACTTCACCGGAAGAGACTTCTGGTCTGGAATCGAGCACCCATTTACCGGCTCCATCGATTATCCAGGCCCTCCCTTCCGGATGTCGGAGACTCCCCGACAGATCCGCCGGTCGGCCCCCCTCCTCGGAGAGCACAACGAGGAGGTGTACGGGCACATCGGCTACAGCAAGGATGACCTGGTCAGGCTTCGAGAGCGGGACGTGATCTAAACTTTAGCCGGAAGGGGAACGCCTCGATTGATTGAGGCCGGGGTTTTAGGGCTTTCTCCTAATATAAAAAGCATACCAGGATGAAATGGATGGGAAGAACAGGTCTCTTTATGAAAGGTGGCCCCAGACGTGGCTAAACTGCCCCTAGAGGGAATCAGGGTGCTGGACTTCTGCGTGGTGTGGGCCGGGCCCTTCGCTACCCAGATCCTCGCCGATTTGGGTGCGGAAGTGGTCAAAGTGGAGAATGTCCACTTCGTGCAGCCCTTGACCCGCGGGTTCTGGATCAGGCCCACCAAGGCGCAGTTGGAAGGGCTGGTGCCCATGATAGGCGGCTATCCGGACCTGGAGCCGGGACAGCGGCCCTGGAATCGGTGTCCCTCCTTCAACAACCTCTTTCGCAACAAGTACAGCATGACCGTCGACCTTCGGATACCCAGCGGCATGGAGATACTGAAGCGCCTGATTAAGGAATGCGACGTATTCTACGAGAACAACGTCACCGAGACCATGGATAAGCTGGGCATCAGCTATGAGATGTTGAAAGAGATAAAGCCGGATATCATCATGGTGCGAGTCCCCGCATACGGCAGCACGGGTCCGTACAAAAACTATCGGGCCCTGGGGGTGCACCTGGAATCGGCCATCGGGCACTCCATGATACGAGGGTACAGGGACTCGGACCCCACCACCAACAGCGCCATATACATGGGCGACTACGCCGCCGGGGCCCAGGGCGCCTTCGCCGTAACAGCCGCCCTCCACTACAGGAAGCGCACCGGAAAGGGCCAGCTCATCGAGCTCTCCCAGGCCGAGAACGCCATCTCCTTCCTGGCGGAGTCGGTTATGGACTATACCCTCAACCGCCGCGTCCAGGGGCCCCTGGGCAACAGGAACAACTTTGGTTCGGCCCCCTGCGGCGCGTTTCCAGCAAAGGGGGACAACGATTGGATCAACATAACCGTCTCCACCGATGCCGAGTGGGAAGGCCTGTGCCGGGCAATGGGCGATCCGGACTGGGCCAAAGAGGAGATGTTCTCGGACCAGTTCTCCCGGTGGCAGAACGCGGATGAGCTGGAAGAGCATCTGGGGGAATGGACTTCTCAGCACGAAAAGTATGAGGCTTTCCACATTCTCCAGGAACACGGTGTGCCCGCAGGCCCGGTCATGCACGCCAGGGACTGCTACACCGACCCCCACATTCGGGAGAGGGGATTCTTCAAGAGGCTCACCCACCCCGAGGCCGGCACCCACGATTATCCTGGATTCATGTTTACCATGTCCCGAACGCCTCCGGTGATGAGACAGGTCCCGTGCCTTATGGGGGAGCACAACGAGTACGTCTATAAACAGGTGCTGAAAGTGTCTGACGAAGAGTACGCCGAGATCGAGCGCGAGGGGCACATAGGCATGGATTACGACCCGGAGCTAGTCTAGATACTCTTCCCGAGATCGTCCAGGCGTGGAGGTTCGGGGGGCTCTTCGCCAAAGGACAAGATAATCGTCGGGCCGGGTCCGCAGCCCGGCACACCACCCTGAAGGAGGCTAACAGTGGCGGATAAAGAACGTGTTGGGTTCGTAGGCCTGGGGATCATGGGCAAGCATATGGTCCGAAACTTGATTAAGGCCGGGTACTCGTTAACCGTCTACGATGTCGTCGCGACGGCGATGGAGGAGGTCGCGGCCGACGGCGCCAGTCCGGCGTCTTCATCCAAGGAGGTGGCAGAAAAAGCCCCGACCGTGATAACAATGGTGCCTGATTCGGCCGATTCCGAGGCCGCTATCCTGGGGCCTGACGGTGTGCTTGAGGGCGCGTCCAGGGGATCGGTGGTGATCGACATGAGTTCAATCGCCCCCGGGACCTCGCAGAAGATCGCCTCGGCCTGTGAGGCCAAGGGGGTGGACTTCCTGGACGCTCCGGTGAGTGGCGGCGAGCCCGGGGCCATCGCCGGTTCCCTGGCGATCATGGTTGGTGGCAAGAAGCAGGTTTTCGACCGATATGTCGGCCTGCTGAACGCTATGGGGGCCAGTATAGTCCTTTGCGGCGGCTACGGCGCGGGCAACACCACAAAGCTGGCAAACCAGATCATCGTCGCAGCCAACATCGAGGCCGTGGCCGAGGCGCTGGTACTGGCGAAGAAGGCGGGACTGGACCCCAACGTTGTCTTTCAGGCGATCAAGGGCGGCCTAGCGGGAAGCAACGTGATGAACGCCAAAGCCCCCATGATGATCGCCGGAGACTTCACGCCGGGGTTCCGCATCAAGCTTCACCAGAAAGACCTGCACAACGCGCTCCTGACCGGCAAGGAGCTGGGAGTGCCGCTTCCGGTTACCAGCTTGATCCAGCAGATGCTGGGCTCATTGATGAACGACGGCAAGCAACAGATACCCCGCCTAACGCGTAGGTTGTTCATACCGGGAGGGAACTTGCAAACAATCACGAAATCACACCTCGCCAGAATCCTTGCTGAAGAAAACAACCTCAACGGCACTCAGGCCAAGGATCTGGTTGATGCCTTTTTCCAGGCATTGGCTGAATCCATCATCCAGGGTGAGAAGATTGAGGCTCTGGGGTTTGGGGTGTTTCGGGTCAAGGAGACAAATCCGAAGAATTCTCGGAATCCCAGGACGGGTGAGGCAGTGCTTGTGCCGGCGAGGAGGAAGGTGATGTTTAAGCCTGGGAAGGTGTTGAAGGGAGCGTTGATGAAAGCGAGAGAGTAATCCGTGAGCAGGGCTGGGCCCTGGTCGGGTTTTCCTCCAGCGCTGGGGTTCTTCTGAGAGATGGGGTTGGGTGGCGCAAGATTCTTACCAAAAAAAGGTTCTCGAATGTTGATGCAAGCCTGAGTGAAAATGAAGGAGGATAATGAT
>JADFJI010000145.1 GCA_022566235.1 Chloroflexota bacterium | reverse complement strand
TCCAGCCTCAGGCCTACACCGAGGCCCTTACAGGCGACATCAACGGCCTTCGACTGGGCATCGTGGAGGAGGGGTTCGGCATAGAGGGAATCTCGGAGAAGGACGTGGACGAAGCGGTCACCGAGGCCGCTCACGGCTACGAGAAGCTGGGGGCCCGGGTAAAGAAGATATCGATCCCCTGGCACAGGGACGGCCTTCACATATGGAACGGAATCGCCATAGAGGGCGTGACCATGCTCATGGTGGCTGGCAACGGCATGGGCACCAACTGGAAGGGCCACTACAGCACCAGCCTTCTGGATGTCTACGCCCGGAGCCGTAGGACCCGGGCCGACGACCTATCGGAAACCGTCAAGATGGTGGTGCTGCTGGGCCAGTACATGCAGGACCACTACCACGGCCGCTACTACGCCAAGGCCCAGAACCTGGCCCGGAACCTGAAGGCCGCATACGACCATGCCCTCCAGGAGTGCGACCTGCTGGTGATGCCCACCCTTCCCCTCAAGGCCACCAAGATTCCCGCCCCAGACGCCAGCCGCGAGGAGTACGTGGCCCGGGCCCTTGAGATGATCGCCAACACGGCCCCTTTCGACGTTACCGGCCACCCGGCCATCACCGTCCCCTGCGCCGTATCCCAGGGCCTGCCCGTGGGCATGATGCTGGTGGGCCGTACCGGCGAGGATGCCACGGTCTTGCGGGCCGCCGACGCCTTCCAGCGCCAGGTCTATTCGCCAACTTACCCGGCGTAGCACCCAGCGGACGGCAGGCGAGGGAGAGGCAACGGCTCAGGCTTGGGGCCAACTTGAAGGCCTGCTCTCGCCCTTTACCTCTCTGTATTGAGGATGACTACTTGAAAAGAGGGCCTATGGATATTCCGGATAGGGCAGATAGGCTCAAGTGGATTTACGCAACCAGGGGCAACAAGAAGCTGGCCGAGCGATACGACGCCTGGGCCGAAGACTACGACGAAGACTTACTGAGCTACGGCTATAAACTACCGTCAGTATGTATTGGTCTGGTGGTCCGGCACGCTCCCTCCCCAGAAGCCCGTCTGTTGGATGCAGGCGCCGGGACCGGTATCCTGGGGGAAAGCCTTCACATTCTCGGGTATCAGAATATGGTGGCCATAGACCTGTCGCAAGGGATGCTGGACGTAGCCCGAAATAAAGGAGCCTATCGAGAGCTGAGACAGATGACCCTGGGAGAGACCCTGGACTTCGCCGATGATTCCTTTGCGGCAACGGTGGCCATGGGCGTCCTTACCCTGGGCCACGGGCCTCCGGAGTCCCTGGACGAGCTGGTCCGGGTCACCAGGCCCGGGGGGCCGATTATTTTTAGCATGATCACCAGCGAGATTGTGCAGCATCAGTTTCGGGCCAAGCAGGACCTCTTAGAACGAGAGGGTAGGTGGAGTTTCGTAGAGGTCACAGCCCCTTTCCAGAGTATGCCCTACGATGAACCAGACATCACCCACCGGGTCTTCGTATACCGGGTGACTTGAAGAACGGGGCTTGGTCCCAAGTCCCGGCGTTTGATAATGCCCTATACTCCCATGACACCTTCGGCGAAGTCCCGCATGATCGACTCTACCGAGGGAAATCTTCCTCCCGATACTGGCAAGGTGATCACGATCTGGCTTAACTCCGATACAGCAGACAGGGCCTGGACCTTGGCCTCGACTTCCTGAGGCGTGCCGGCCAGGGTGAACATATCGATGAACCCGTCCAGCTCGGGGGGGCCGGGGCCTGAGTCGGAGCTGGTTACCTGCGAGAAGTCGGACCCTTCTCTTATCCGGCCTATAGCGTCCCGCTCCTCCTCGCTGAACCTCCCTAAGTCGATCATGCTCAGCATAACGGCCACCCGCCCCCTGACATGCTCCCGAGCGAGGTCCCCATCCCGGGACACCGATGTGATGACCCAGGCATTGAGGTCCACCTGGCTCAACGATCTCTCCGCATCCTCCGCCCCAGCTCTGACCAGCTCTATCCCCTCTCTGATCCGGTGCGGCAACGCTCCGTAATGGAGCAACACCCCATCGGCCATCCGGCCCGCGGCCCGGGTGAGCCGGGGCCCCGAGGCCGCCACGTAGATGGGTATCCCAGTTGGGCCTTCCAGCCAGGTTATCTTCCCCTCCACACCCCCTTCGAATTGGACCGTATGGTTATCCAAAAGGCCTCGCACCGTCCCCACATAGCCCTCCAACTCCCGCACCTTCGCCGGCCTGACGCCAATGGTCCGCACAAGGGTGTTGCCGATGCTTACCCCCAGAATCAGCCTCCCTTCGGCGATCTCGTTTAAGGAGGCGAAGGCGCTGGCCGTCACACTGGGGTGCCGGGTATGGGGCGCTGTGACACCGGCCGCCAGCTTTATTGTGGATGTGGCCAGGGCGCAGGCCGTGAGGGTGACGTGCAGCTCCCGGCACGTGAGCTGAGAATCGATGAGCCAGGCGCTCTCATACCCCAGCTCCTCGGCCAGCTTCACCTGGGCCACTACTTTGGGCAGGGGCTCGTTGCTGACGATGCCTACTCCGAATTTCATGTCACCCGCCGATTCTTGATTAACCTGTGATGTTAGCCTAGTACAGCCACGACAAGTCCCGAGTATCGGGACAAGCCGGGACTCAGATTAACATACTGCCCTTGTTGGCAGCGTATAGCTCTCCTTCACGGCGCCCCACTACTCCGGCGACATCATAAGGATGAGGTTTCCACAGGGACACCCTCATATCTCATGGTACAATCCCCTGGGTCGTCAAAGGCTGGGCCCTGATGATCCCGACACCTCAATGATTGGAGGAGACCCCCGATTTGGTGACCAGGAACCCCATCGTCCTCACGGTGAACGGAGAGAGGCGGGAGATCGAGACGGACCCCGACCGCACTCTTCTGGACGTTCTACGAGAGGACCTGGACCTGACCGGGGCCAAGGTCGCCTGCGATGGCGGCGAGTGCGGAAGCTGCATCGTTCTGTTCGGCGGCAAGGGGGTCATGTCATGTCTTCTGCCCGTCTCCCGGGCCCAGGGCAAGGAGATAATCACCATCGAGGGCCTGGCCCCTCGATACTTCGTGGAACAGGCTGCTTCGAGACCAACCAGTGATTCGCTGCACCCGCTGCAGCAGGCTTTCATCGAGCTGGGCGCCTCCCAATGCGGCTTCTGCATTCCGGGGATCATCATGGAGGCCTCGGCCCTCCTAGACCGCCATCCCAACCCCACCCGGCAGGATGTGGTGAAGAGGCTCTCGCGCAACATATGCCGCTGCACCGGCTACATAAAGGTAATCGACGCGGTGCTGCAAGCTGCCGAAGTTCTGCAGGGGGCCGTGACGAAGGGGAACGCTACTACGCGTGGAGGGCCCATCGTCGGGTCGAGCGTTATCCGCCTGGACGATAGAGACAAGGTCACCGGCGCCGCCAGGTACGCCGCCGACCTGAAGATGGAAGGGATGCTCTATGCCAGGGTGCTCCGCAGCCCCCACCACCATGCCCGGATCACGTCCATCGACACCTCGGAGGCCGAGGCGATGTCGGGGGTCGAGGCCGTGGTCACCGCCAGGGACATACCCGGAATGCCGGAGATGCCCAACGGCAAGCCTCAGACCTTCCTGTTTCCCCGGGACAAGGTGAGATTCCTGGGGGAAGCGGTAGCCGCCGTAGCCGCCATCTCCGAGGAGGTCGCCGAAGAAGCGCTTCGGAGAATCCACATCGAATACGAGCCTCTGCCCCCCGTGCTGGACTTCCTCCGGGCCGGCAGCGAGGACGCCCCCCTCATCAACCCTCCCGAGCCCAATGTGGTCCATGCCAGAAGGGTGATATCCGGGGATGCGAGAAAGGGCCTGGAGCAGGCCCACGTGGTAGTCGAGAACACCTTCACCACTCCCAGGTGGGAGCACTTCTACATGGAGCCGGAGGCGGGCCTCGCCTGTATAGACCAGGACGGCCGGCTTCTCATCCGGTTCCCCTCCCACGAGGCCTTCGAAGGGCACACATTCATCTCGGGCCTGATGAACATGGAGAGGGACAGGATACGCATCATTTGCCCGGAGATGGGTGGCAATTTCGGCGGACGGGAGGACTACCTCCATGCCGGGGTCCTGGCCCTTCTCACGATGAAGACCAGGATGCCGGTGAGACTGGTGTACAGTCGAGAGGAGTCGCTCCTAGGCTCTTCCAAGTGGTACTCCTTCCACATAAAGTGCAGGACCGGGGCTGCCAGGGACGGGAGGCTGGTAGCGCTGGAGTCGGACATCCTGGTCGATGGCGGGAGCTGGAGCCACAATCCCGGAGAGGCCATAAACGACTGCCTTACCCGGAACGCCTACTTCCTCACAGGCCCGTACCGGGTGCCCAACGTCCTCATCGAGGCCGACGAGGCCTGCACCAACAGCCCCAGGGCCATTCCCATAAGGGGCATAACCAGCATCCAGTCGGCCCTGGTCCACGAGACCCAGATGGACATGCTGGCCGAAAAGCTCGGCATGGACAAGCTGGATTTCCGAATCATCAACGCCCTGGAGGTGGGAGACCGGCTACACACTGGAATGGTACTGGAGGAGAGCGTGGGGACCAAGGCCACGCTGGAGGCCATCCGTGAGCCTTACGACGAGGCCAGGGCCCTGGCCATCTCCGACCCGCCCGACCCGCCCTGGAAACGGGGGGTGGGGCTGGGCTGCGGGTGGAGGGCCATCGGCGTCGGTGGCAAGTATGAAGCGGCAACGGAACTGCTGGGGGACGGGCATGTTCGAGTCCTGGTGGGGGCGGTGGAGAAGGGACAGGGGAGCAAGACGGCCATGGCCCAGATAGCCGCCGAAGAGCTGGCGGTACCCATCGAATCGGTGGAGATAGTCATGGGCGACACCATCGGGGCACCCTATCCCCATATCACGGCTTCCCAGGGCACCATAACCCTGGCCGGCGGAGCAGTCCACGACGCCGCAAAGTCCCTCAGGAAGGCCATGACGGAAACGGCCTCGGCGTTACTGGAGGACAGCCCCGACAACATCCAGTTACAAGACGGGCACGCCTTCTCCCTTCGGGCCCCTGGGGAGAAGTTGTCCTTCCAGCAGCTCGCTGCCCATTTCAGGGAAAAGGGTATTCCCACCAAGTACGAAGGGGCCTTCGCCTTCAAGCACGCCGTGACCTACAGCGAGAAGTCCACCCTCCAGGCCTTCGACCCGGAGACGGGCCAGGGGTCAAACTGCGATGTCTTTGGCTACGCCACCACCCTGGCCGAGGTGGACGTGAACACGGAGAAGGGCCAGGTAAAGGTCCTCCGGGTGGTCTACGCCGCGGACTCCGGCAAGATCATCCACCCTCTAAGCTACGAGGGCCAGTGTGAAGGCGGGATAGTGTTCGGCATGGGCCTTACCCTGACCGAGCGGTACGTCCCGGGAGAGACCCGCACCATCAAGGCATACGGACTGCCCACCATAGCCCAGGCCCCCGAGGAGATAAGGGTGATCGCTGTGGAGGGGGAGTATTCCAGGGGGCCCTTCGGCGCCAAAGGAGGTGGTGAAATGAGCGACGTTCCCATCGTCGCCGCCATCGTCAACGCCATCGCGGATGCCACCGGGGCCCGAGTTTTCGATCTCCCAGCCACTCCCGAGAGGGTATTGGAGGCCCTGGCAAAGAGATGCAGCGAGTAGGTCTCATATTCCTGGACCGGCCCGGCCTTTCGGAGCAGATCAGGCTGGCTCAGCGGGCGGAGGAGCGCGGCTTCGATTCGGTGTGGGTCTGTGAGACCCGGCTTGTGCGGGACGGGATCACTCCCCTGGCCGCCTTCGCCACGGCCACCCGGCGGATCAAACTGGCAACCGGGGTAGTGAACACCTGGACCCGGACCGCAGCCCTAATGGCCATGACCTTCGCCACACTGGCCGAACTGGCCCCCGGAAGGGTAATGCTGGGCATCGGGGCCTACTGGGACCCCCTGGCCTGGAAGCAGGGCATCGAGCGGCGGAAGCTCCTCACGGCCATGCGGGAGTACGTCTACGTGGTCCGGCGCCTTCTGGCCCTGGAGACGGTGACCCTCGAGGGGGAGGTCACGAAGGTGCGAGACCTGCGCCTGGATCTGGGCGCCGATACACCTCAACAGCCCATCAAGGTACCCATCTACATCGGGGCCACGGGGCCCAAGATGATGGCCCTGGCCGGCGAGATCGCCGACGGTATCTTCCACAACTTCTTCACCTCCACCCAGTACCTGCGGGCCTCTCTCCAGCGGGCCCGTAAAGGAGCCGACAAGGCGGGACGTCCTGTGGAGGAGGTCGACATGCCGCAGATGATAGCCGTGGCCAT
>JADFJI010000144.1 GCA_022566235.1 Chloroflexota bacterium | reverse complement strand
CGCACCTCCTCGGCCGGAAAGGTGCAAACCAGCCGCCGCGTACCGGGGGGAATCGGCATCGTATCGATTCCGATGGGGCCGTTCCCGTCCAGGCGCTTGAGAAAATCGCCCACGACCCGCGTAAGGGGATCGATTTGGACGAGAAACGCATCGTGCCCGTAGGTGGACTCGATGTTGTGAAGCTCCACCTCGCGGCCGAGTTTCCGGAGGATCTGGGCGATCTCGATTGAGCAGTGGGGCGGATAGAGCCAGTCCGAGATGAAGCAGATGAGCATGCATTTGGTCCGCAGCCGATCGAGAGCGGCTTCGAGGTAGAGTAGCCGCCCCGACCTTCAGAGCAGCCGTCGAGACTTGACCTACATCTGATTTAACAGCCATGGAAAAAGACCCCCTTCAACTGGACCCAACCCACCTTATCGAGGCTGAGGGTGATGAAAAAGAGGTGAGCTCACCCCACTGGAGTTCGGCCTCGGGTGCCGATCCTACGGGCAGCCTGGATGCCAACTACCTCCTGCTTCAGTACGGAAAGGCCATGGCGACAATCGGCCAGCTAGAGACTCGCATATCCGCCCTGCGAGAACAGCTGGAATCTGTGAAGGCGCTGGAGAAGTCCGCCCTTGAGCAAGGCTCAGGGTCCGCGGAGCAGCTTAGAGAGCAGCTTTCCCTAAAAGACGGGGTCATCAATTTACTGAACTCGCGCAATGACGCACTATCCAAGGGGCTGGAGCAGCTAAAGGCCCGGCTGGCCGGGCGCGGCACCAGTAGATCGACCAGACATCGTGACAGAACGCCAAAGAAGTGGTGGCAATTCTGGAGCAATCATCACAGAGGGTAGACCCGTCGCCCTTGAACCACCTAACCGAAACCCCGGATACACTGCATTCACCTGAGCCGAAGTTCCGCCCCCCCCCTTGACCACGAAAACATGAATCGAAAGGGAACCCTTTGAAAAATACCAGCGTACACTCGGACATCAAAGACCCGCTCCTGGCGGCAGAGGGCCTGATTCGTATCGATTGGGCAGCCCGTGAGATGCCCGTCCTGCGGCAGATCGGGGAGCGATTCGCCAGAGAGAAGCCCCTGGCAGGGATGAGAATCGCGGCCTGTCTTCACGTCACCACCGAGACCGCTAACCTGATGCTCACCCTGAAGGCCGGAGGCGCTCAGATAGTTCTATGCGCCAGCAACCCCCTGAGCACCCAGGACGAGGCAGCAGCCGCCCTGGTCTCCGAGTACGGAATCCCCGTCTTCGCCGTCAAGGGTGAGGACGAGACCCTCTACTACAACCACTTGAACAGCGCCCTGGACCTGAAGCCCCACTTTACCCTGGACGACGGAGCGGACCTGGTAGCTACCATCCACAGGGACAGAAGGGAGCTTTTGGAAGACGTTGTCGGCGGCATGGAGGAGACCACCACGGGGGTCATTCGCCTTCGCAGCATGGCGGCCGATGGCAAGCTGGAGTATCCGATAATAAGTGTGAACGAAGCCGACACAAAACATCTCTTCGACAACCGCTACGGTACAGGACAGAGCACCATCGACGGTATAACCCGCGCCACCAACGTCCTGTGGGCGGGGAAGACGGTGGTGGTCTGCGGATACGGGTGGTGCGGTCGGGGAATCGCCATGCGGGCCCGGGGCCTGGGGGCCAGGGTCATCATCGTCGAGGTGGACTCTATCAAGGCCCTGGAAGCCGTAATGGAAGGTTACGCCGTGATGCCCCTGATTCAGGCCTCAGAGGTGGGCGACATCTTCATAACGGCCACCGGCGGCCTGAACACCATCGATTGGGTCCACATAGATGCGATGAAAGATGGGGCTCTCCTGGCCAACAGCGGACATTTCAACGTAGAGATCAACATTCCCGCCCTCGACGAGAAGTCCAAGGGCCAGCGGGACCTGAGGAGCTTCGTAAAAGAGTACACCCTCGGGGATGGCCGCCGGATTCATCTGCTGGCAGAGGGACGGCTGATAAACCTGGCGGCGGCCGAGGGGCATCCGGCCAGCGTCATGGACATGAGCTTCGCCAACCAGGCCCTGTGCACCGAGTACATGGTAAAGCACGGCAGCCAGCTGACCCCGGGGGTCCACCCCGTGCCCCCGGATATCGACAAGAAAGTGGGCCAGCTCAAGCTCCTCTCCATGGACATCGAGATCGATAGCCTGACCGATGAGCAGGTCAGATACGCCCACAGCTGGGAGAGTGGCACCTAAAATCAACAATATTGAACAGTCCGCTCATCTTGAGCTCCGAGTCTATCGAGAGTCCGACGAAATCGGACATGTCGAAGCATGACCGGACTACAACCCCTGCATTATTTCTCACTCATCCGGATTCTGCAAAACTACCCACGAGGAGCACGAGATTGAGCACCACCTTCATGACCTCCGAATCCCACATGGTGACCTCGGAGTCGGTTACCGAGGGCCACCCGGACAAGCTGTGCGACCAGATCTCCGACGCGGTCCTGGACGCCATACTGGTCGATGACCCCTTTGGCCGGGTGGCCTGTGAGACCTCCGCCACGACGGGCCTGGTCCTGATCACCGGCGAGATTACCACCGATACCTACGTGGACATACCCAAGATCGCCAGGGAGACTATACGAAGCACGGGATACGTCCACTCCGAGTACGGTTTCGACTACGAGACCTGTGGGGTCATAGTGTCAATCAAAGAGCAGTCCCGAGACATCGCCATCGGCGTTGACCGCTCTCTGGAGGCCAAGGAGCAGGAGCTGCCCTACGACAACGACGACGATTTCGACCGGATCGGGGCCGGGGACCAGGGAATGATGATCGGGTTCGCCTGCAACGAGACCAAGGAACTCATGCCCCTTCCCATATCCCTGGCCCACAAGCTGTGCCGCCGGATGGCCGCTGTCCGCAAGGACGGCACCCTGCCATACCTCCGCCCCGACGGCAAGTCCCAGGTGACTATCCAGTACCGCTTCGGAGTGCCTCAGAGCGTGGATACCGTGGTACTGAGCACCCAGCACGATCCCGGCGTGGCCCAGAGCGTAATCAAAGACGACCTGTACGACCACGTCATCTCCAGCGTGGTACCCAAGCACCTCCGAAGAAAGAGCACAAAGTACTACGTAAATCCCACGGGCCGGTTCGTGGTGGGAGGCCCCATGGGGGACGCGGGGCTGACGGGGCGCAAGATCATCGTCGATACCTACGGGGGTATGGCCCGCCACGGCGGAGGCGCCTTCTCCGGCAAGGACCCCACCAAGGTTGACCGCTCCGCCAGCTATGCCGCTCGGTATGTCGCCAAGAACATAGTAGCCGCGGGGCTGGCTGACCGGCTGGAGGTGCAGCTTTCATACGCCATAGGCATAGCCCACCCCATATCAGTAGCCATAGAGAGCTTCGGCACGGCCACGGTAGCCGACGATCTCATCCTGGAGCTGATCAACAAGCACTTCGACCTGCGGCCGGCGGCCATCATCAAGAACCTGGACCTGCGCCGCCCCATATACCGCCAGACGGCCTGCTACGGTCATTTCGGCCGGACGGACCTGGACCTGCCCTGGGAGAGCACCGACAAGGCCGCCCTCCTACGGGCCGAGGCGGGCCTTAAAGGGTCTTCGGCCTCCCAGTCCCGGGAGAAGGCGGGCTAGGCCCCGACGCGTCGGGGCAACACCCGGTCCTCCCGCTTCTGGGACAGGTTCCCTGTCCCTACCTGTTCGTCGGCCATCGATGTCAGCATCCTTGTCCGAAGGCATGCCTCATTGTCATTTTCCTATGGCCCAGGGCGCCTGTAATGTTAGAATATTCACCTAGCAGATGGACCACAATACCGACAGTGGAGTCATAATGCCCAGCCCGATAAAATTCGGGACCGATGGCTGGCGAGGCCTCATCGCCGAGGACTTCACCTTTCCAAACGTACGGGCCTGCGCCCAGGGGGTTGCACAATACCTTCAAGACAGGGGCCTTGCAGACCGGGGCCTGGTGGTGGGATACGATACCCGGTTCCTCTCCGACAGGTTCGCCGAGGCGGTGGCCCTGGTGCTGGCGGCCGACGGGATCAAGAGCTACGTCACCTCGCGCCCCACCCCCACTCCGGTGGTGAGCTACGGGATAGTCGCCAATAAGGCGGCCGGGGCCGTGATCATCACCGCCAGCCACAACCCGTCCAACTGGAACGGGTTCAAGTTCAAGCCCGAGTACGCCGGCAGCGCAACCCCGGAGATCACCAGGATTCTGGAGGACAACATCGACCAGGCCCTCCGTTCGGGGGATGTGGCCTCGATGCCCCTGGAAGAAGCGACCCGTCTGGGGTTAATCGAATACGTAGACCTGAGGGCACCGTACCGAGACCAGATCGCCGGGTTGGTTGACCTGGAAAGGCTTAAAAGCGCCGGCATTAAAGTGGCGGTTGACTCCATGTACGGGGCTGGGGCCGGTTACCTCAGGTCCCTCATCGGCGGTGGAGAGACCTCGGTAAGGGAGATTCACCGGGCACACAATCCCCTGTTTCCCGGCCTGGCCCAGCCCGAGCCCATAGACCGGAATCTGGGTCAGCTCAGCAGGTTCATACGCAAAGCCGGGGCAGAGGTGGGGCTTGCAACCGACGGCGACGCCGACCGGGTTGGCGTCGCCGACGAGACGGGCACAATCCTCAGCCCGCTGCAGACCTACGGCCTGCTGGCCTACTATCTCCTGGAGATCAGAGGAGAGCGAGGGCCCCTGGTCAAGTCCATCACCACCACACGGATGATAGACCGCCTGGGTGAGATATACGGGGTGCCCGTATACGAGACCCCCGTCGGGTTTAAGTACATCTGCCCCTTGATGATTCAGGAGAACGCCCTGATAGGGGGAGAGGAGAGCGGGGGCTTCGGGTTCCGGGGCCACATACCCGAGCGTGACGGCATCCTATCGGCACTCTACATCCTGGACCTCATGGTCAGAACGAGGAGAAGTGTCTCCCAGCTGCTGGGCGATCTGTACGCCCTGGTGGGACCCCACCACTACAATCGTGTCGACCTGCGTATTCCCCAGGGGCTGAAAGAAACGATTTTAGATAGAATCACTAACGATCCCCCCACCGCACTGGACGGCGACGCCGTGGCGAAATTAGACACCACCGATGGCCTTAGGTTCGACTTCGAGGACGGCGGCTGGCTTCTGATCCGATTTTCCGGTACTGAGCCCCTGATGCGGGTCTACGCCGAGAGCCACAGCATGAAGAAGGTCGAGCGTCTCCTGGCCGAGGGCCGGAAGCTGGCCGGCGTATGAATATCATCGACCTGGATGAT
Source organism: Chloroflexota bacterium (assembly GCA_022566235.1). GTDB lineage: Bacteria > Chloroflexota > Dehalococcoidia > Plut-88900 > Plut-88900 > JACZVB01. The sequence goes on along the minus strand of JADFJI010000144.1, from coordinate 1,061 downwards.
CCCGAGGTCTTCAAGCACTTTGATCCTTCGGGGATGCGGCACCGGCTGCGGGGCCTCCCGGACCAGTGCCGGAAGGGCTGGTCGATTGAGCCCTCGCCGCCCCTCCCCCCCGAATACCGCAAGATAGAGCGGGTCTTAGTCCTGGGGATAGGCGGCTCGGCCATAGGCGGCGATTGCCTTAAGGACCTGATGGCCAGAGTCGGAGGCCCAACGGTGGAGGTGTACCGTGACCTCTCTTTCAGCCCTTCCTTAGACAACAGGACACTGGTCATAGCGTCAAGCTATTCGGGCAACACCCAGGAGACCCTTGCCGCCTATCGAAAGGCCTCAAAATCCCAGGCCCGGAGGCTGGTATTCACCTCGGGCGGCAAGCTCAAGGCCCTGGCGGGGAAAGATGGTATCCCCCTCTACACCCTGGACCTGGTGTCAGAGCCCAGGGCGGCCCTGGGGTTCGGCCTTTTCGCCTTCCTTTCGTGTATCCACTCCCTGGGACTGGCCCCCGACATATCGGAGAACGTCGAGGAAGCGCTGGCCCTCATGGAAAACCTGGTGGAGGAGCTACAGGAAACCCGTCCTCTGCTGGATAACCGGGCTAAGATATTAGCGTGGCAGCTGTTTGAGAATTTGATTGTGGTCTATGGCGGTGATATATTCTCCTCGATAGCCCGGCGTTGGAAGACCCAGATCAACGAGAACAGCAAGGCCTGGGCCTTTTATGAGGTCTTGCCGGAAGCAGGTCACAACGCGGTGGAGGGGTTGGAGAGGCCCGGCGTGATCTCGGACCATACCCGGGTAGTATTGCTGTACTCGTCGGCGTTGGACGCGGAGCTAAAATCCGGATACGCCGCAATTGAGAAGCTTCTGCAAAAGGCGAATGTGGATTATAACAAGATCGAGGCCAGAGGCCAGGGCCCTCTGAGCCAGATGATGAGCCTCATGATCCTGGGAGATTACACCAGCTACTATCTTGGTATACTTTACGGCACAGACCCATCGCCTGTATCCTGGATTCGGAGCTACGAAGAGCATCACGGGCGGCCTTCCCGCAAGGACAGCCCGGT
>JADFJI010000143.1 GCA_022566235.1 Chloroflexota bacterium | reverse complement strand
GATGCCGAACCCATCGGCTGAACCCACCAACTCCCACTTCTCCTGGCAGAGCGAGCTAACCCCATGTGCAAGGTTTCTGCGTGGGCCAAAAGCCGTTTTCGGAGAGTGTTTAAGCGCACGTTCGACCATCCCCCTGCCCCCCTTCCTGGCCAGGAAGGGGGGAGTAATTTAGGTTTGGGGGACACCCCCAAACCCCCGGTCCCGAGTATGGGGGCAATGAGGTCCACTGGTGAAGGGCCTGTCCTAAGCCTGTACTGAGCTTGTCGAAGTGTTCCGTCGAAGCGAGTTTAGTCGAAGGGGATCTCCCTGAGCTCGACCGTCTCCGATGTGAGTTGCTCATGGCCGTCCGCAGTGATCACGTGGACGTCCTCCCATAGCAGGTTCATGGCGATCTCTGGCTCGGTGCTGATAACCATGCCCTCCTCCAGGACCGTAGAGTCGTCGGGGCTGACGCTGGGTGGCTCGGTGAGTTGAATCCCCTGGCCGTGGCCCATCCTGCCCACGGGAGTTATCTCGAACCCCGACTCCTGGATCACCTCCGCTCCGATGTGAAAGAGCTCGGAGCAGCTTACCCCCGGTCTGAGGGCTTCGATCATCCTCCGGTTTGCTTCCAGCAACACGCTGTGACACCTCTTATGCTCGCTGGTAGCCGGGCCCAGGGTGGCGAGCCTGGCGTAGTCTATGGTATAGCATCCGACATACGCCCCTGAATCCACGTAGAGTATGTTCCCTTTCTTCAGGGGGCGGTCCAGGTGGCTCTGGGTGTGATTGGCGGGAAACTCGCAGACCAGGTGCACGAAGGAAGTCCGGTCTCCACCCTCCTCCAGGATCAGACCCCGTAACCTGCGGACCACATCCCGTTCGGTCATGCCGGGCACCACCTCATCGAACAGGCGCTGTCTAGCCCTACCGGTTATATCGGCGGCCTGTTTCATATAGGCCACCTCCTCCGGCGTCTTGATCATTCTCAGGTAGACGAAGATGTCGGCCGCGTCCTCGAACACGACATCCGGCATGGCCTCGATAATGCCGAGGTAGTCGCCCACGGGCATGCCCATTCGCTGCTCCTGGCCAAGCTCCACGCCCACCCTCTTGATATCGGGCCCCGCGTCCCTTATCGCCTCCACAACCATCTGGAGTGGAAAGGAGAGTATGTCGGTGTATCCCCTCAGGTCCTTTAGATGGGTGGAAACCTCCAACCCCTGGATTATCATCTCTCCGGTAATGGATATAGGGTCACCCTTCAGGGGGAAGACCAGGACGGCAGGGCGGGTGTTGGAGTAATGGAGGGCAAGGGTGCCGGTGGCGCCGGTGAAATACTGGAAATTCTCTTCGTTGGTCACGAGGAGGACGTCCAGTCCACGCCTGGCCATCAGCTCTCTGGCCCTTACGTAACGGCGCTCCATGTCTCCCGGGGAAAACATGGCATAGGCCGAGGTGGGTTGGTTGGATGTAGGTGTCATGTGGATGACCTTTCTACTAAGAGGGTACTGAAAAAGCCTTTCGACCATCCCCCTGACCCCCTTCCTGGCCAGGAAGGGGGAGGAAATTATATTTGAGGGGCACCCTCAAACTCCCGGCAAAGGGGCTTCGCCCCTCTGCACACCCCATATTTCATCAGCCTGCTAAATGCTACGAGTGTAATCCGCCGGTTCTACGCACCGACCTGTCGGGATGGCCTCTATGAAAGGTTGTAGAGGCGGGCGCAGTTGTCCCAAAGGATGCTGGCCTTGGTCTCCTCCTCGAAGGGCATCTCCAGGAACCTTTCGATGGCATGGGGGTACTTGGAGTCGTTGTGGGGGTAATCGGTGGAGAAGACTATGTTTGTAGCCAGGCCTGACTGTTCCACGAAGAGGGCCGGCTCTTCATCCGCCTCCACGGAGAGGTAACACTGACGCCGGAAGTACTCGGTGGGCTTGAGAGAAAGCCCGGGGGATTCGAACCTCCCCGACAGCTCGAAATGCTCGTCGAGCCGCCACAGCAACCAGGGGGCCCAGGCGCAGTTGCCCTCCAGAAAGGCCACTTTCAGCCTGGGGAACCGCTCCAAGACCCCTCCGCCTATCAGGTCCACCAACGCCAACATCATCTCCATAGGATGACAGCAGGTATGGTGCATCATGTAGGTCTCGAACCGGCCGCCTACTTGCTCCATCGCGGCGGTGGCGCCTTCGTGGAAGCCAAGGGGGACATCCAGGCCCTCTATCTCGGCCCACAGAGGGTCGTAGTGGGGGTCGTGCCAGTTGCGTCCGTTGACGATGTTGGGCCGCAGAAAAATACCCTTAAACCCCAGCTCACCGACGGCCCTTCTGGCCTCTCCTGAGGCCGATTGGACATCGAAGGGAGAGAGCATGGCGGCGCCATAGAGCCGGTCTGGCGCTATGCTGCAGAAATCGTAGAGCCACTGGTTGTAGGCCCTGGCAATGGCCGAACCCAGTCCGGGGTCCATGGTATTCAGCGCCAGAGAGAAGAGGCCCCGACTTGGATACAGGACGGCGATATCGATCCCCTCCTCATCCAATGCCCGTACCTGAGACCCGGCGTCGAAGCCGTGTTCGTATCCATCCCGGTAGGCATCCGCCTGGGCCTGAGCTCTCGCTTTACCCCACTCCCCCGGAACGCTGGGCATCAGGTGGCCTTCCAGCTCTATCTGCATGTCCCCGGGCCAGCGACTAATGCCCCTGGGGGCGCGTTGCAGGAAGTCGGCATCGATGTATTGCTGCCACAGGTCAGGGGGCTCGATGACGTGCATGTCCGAGTCCATGACCTTGAACCCGTTTTTCACCATATCCCGCCTCTAAAAGTAGCCTCACCAATAGGGTACTGAAAAACCCTTTCCACCATCCCCCTGGCCCCCTTCCTGGCCAGGAAGGGGGAATAGATTATATCTGAGTCCCGACATGTCGGGATCAGACTCCCTGCAGAGGGGTTAGCCCCTCTGCACACCCCTTTTTCACCAGCCTACTAATAGGCACAGATAATAGGGCAGGTAGCCGATGCCACAGTGGAGGCCCAGGGCCTGGAGGCGCGGGCGGCCTAGTTTTCCCCTAGCCGCTTATCCATGTCCAGAAGAAACTGCTCCACCTCCCTGGAAAGAGGAGGCCCCTCTTCCTCCTCCTCCACCTCCTCCTTCTTGGGGGACCTCGAATCGTATAACGCTTCGAGCCGCTGGACCAGGGCCCTTAGCTCGGGGTTGCGGGCCACTGTGGCGCTGAGCTCCCGGTACTGTCTCTCGCCCTCCTCCTTGCCCTCCAACTCGGCTGGGAGGGAATAGATTGCACCGAGGACTTCGAGGGCCGCGGCAGCGCCCGATAGGTCTTCCTCCAGCTGCACGTATTGGGGTAGGTGTACCGTGAGATTGCCCGTCTCCATACCCATCTGCCGGGCCTCCTGAGACACCATATAGAGGATGCTGGTGGGGCCTTCGTAGGTGCTGCTTTTCATATGGAATCTCTCGGCTATCTCTTCACCGCCCTCCATTCTCAAGGAGCCGGAGATCAGCAACGGCCGGGTGTGGGGGACCACATCGTACATTCCCCCTACCAGAAGGTATCTGGTGACCCCCAGGGTCTTGAACAGCTTTAGCACGGACTTTATGTATTCCTCGCCGGAGGAATGGGGCTCCAGAAGGTGCACGAACAGGAGGTCACGCATGCCCTCCTGCTGGGAGTAGTTGATGAAGGTGTTGGGAATGGTTACACGCCGCTCTCCGTCCACGTAACGGAGGATGGGCCGGTACCGGGTAAAGTCGAAGAAGTGCCCAGGCTGGGCCAGTTTCGCCAGCTCCTTGGCCTGAAAATGCCGCTCCAGGCGGGTGAGCACCACGGTCCCGATGTTTCCCACATCGACCCAGGGCCTCATCATAGCGATGGCATGAGGCCTGTCCAGCTCCGGCAGGGAGCCAGCGATCTCGAAGGCTCCTATTTTCATGGCCCTATTCTGGCCTTTCCCGAGGTTGGTTGCAACTCAATGGAGAAACCGAAGTGGCTCTCAGACCCATCCTTTTCCACCCATACACTGCGTCGACCTGCCGGGGACCGGGCCGCGCTCCCCTTTACGCCCGCTGTGAACGGAAGAGCAGCAGTTCATTCTGTTCCTCATTCTCTTGGGAAAACAGCCTGATCGAGATTTACAGGTGCATCACCACCATCTTCAACTCGGTCATCTCCTCGACGGCGTAGCGAGGGCCTTCCTTGCCCATGCCGCTGTTTTTCAGCCCTCCGTAGGGCATCAGGTCGGCGCGCCACTGGGGACTCCAGTTGATGTGGAGGCTGCCCGACTCTACTTCCTTTGCGAACTTCATGGCCCAGTCGATATTCTGGGTGAAGATGCCGGCGGAGAGACCGTACTCGCTATCGTTGGCCAGGGCGATGGCATCGTTGATATCGTCCACGGGGGTGACGGCCACCGCGGGCCCGAACAGCTCATCACAGGAGACCCGCATCTCGGGCTTGACGTCGGCGACTATCGTGGGGGCAAAGAAGGCCCCTTCCCGGTCGCCGCCGGTGAGCACCCTCGCGCCTCCGGCCACGGCCTCCGATATCCACTCGCCGACCCGCACGGCATCCTCTTCCCGTATCATCGGACCCATCTGCATCCCCTCGGTTATTGGGTTGCCCATTTTGATGGCCTCCACCCCGATCTTGAGGCCATCCAACAGATCGGAGTAGATGCTTCTGTCGGCCAGTACCCGCTGGGTGGAGATGCACACCTGGCCCGAATTGGCAAAGCCACCGACCACCGTGGCCTTGATCACCTTGTCCATATCGGCGTCCGGCATGACTATCAAGGGGCTGTTGGAGCCCAGCTCCATGGTCACCTTCTTTATGCCGGCGATCCTGCAGATATGCTCCCCTACCTCCTTGCTGCCGGTGAAGGTGATCTTGCGTATCCTGGGATCGCCGCTGATGGAATCTCCGATCACCCTGCCGCTGCCGGTGACGCACTGGATAGCCTCTGGCGGCAGCCCCGCATCCAGCAGGACCTCCACCAGCTTCAGGGCCGAGAGGGGGGTATCCGTGGCCGGTTTGATTATCACCGAGTTGCCGGCAGCCAGGGCCGGGCCCACCTTGTGCATGACCAGATTCAGTGGAAAGTTGAAGGGGCTGATGGCGGCGACGACGCCGCAGGGGACCCGTATTGTGAACCCGAACTGGCCCGACCAGCTAGGAGCGCCGTCCAGGGGGACCGTCTCACCATGTATCCTCTTGGCCTCCTCAGCGGAGCCGATAAGGGTCTGGACGGCCCGGTCGACCTCCACCCTGCCCTCGGCAATGACCTTGCCCTCCTCCAGGGTTATGATCCGGGCATGGTCCTCCCTCCTCTCTTCCAGAAGGTCGGCGGCCTTTTTCAGGATCCGGTAGCGCTCATGGCCGGGCATCTTGGCCATCACCTTGGCCCCTCGGACCGCGCTGGCGATGGCGGCGTCCACATCGGACTCGTCACCGGCGGGGATGGTATCGATCTGCTCGCCATTGAAGGGATTAACGACGGGTATTTTGTTATCCTTATCGACCCACTCTCCACTAATGTACATTTTCATAGTGGTCCTCCTTCCATGCAATGAATATCAGCAGGTGTATCTCGATTATCGGGGCTGAGCCGGGCCTATTATAACCCAATCTCGATTCGGGCCACGGGCATCAGAGGCCCACCTCCAGCATCGTATCTTCGAGAATGGAAACACCTCTGTCCAGCTCTTCGTAGGTGATGGTGAGGGGCGGAGCGATACGCCACACGTTGCCTATGTTGGCATAGGAGGCCTGCTGAAGGACCAGTCCGTTTTCCAGGCACCGCCGGGTCAACAGGTCTGCCTCCTCTCCGGCGGGCTCCTTGCTCACCGGGTCCTTCACCAGCTCTATCCCCAGGAGAAGGCCCCGGCCCCGCACATCGCCTATTATGGGGTGCTCCTCCTTCAGGTTGTTGAAAGCGTCCCTCAGGTACTGGCCCTTCTTCTGGGCCTCCTCGACCAGCCCCTCCTCGATGATGACGTCCAGGACGGCAAGGCCGACCGCTGCGGCAAAGGGATCGTTCTGGTGAGAGGACATGAAAGCCATCCCCTTCCGGTGCACGTCCTCCTCTATCTCTGCTGAGGTGATGACGGCCGAGAGGGGCATCCCCGCACCCAGGGTCTTGGAGAGGGCCAGGATATCCGGGACCACACCATCCTGCTGGAAGGCGAACATTGCGCCCACCCTGCCCAGGCCCGTCTGGGCCTCGTCCAGAATGAACAGCATCCCCCTCTCATGGCACAGCTCCTTCACGACCTGGAAGTATCCGGGGGGAGGCTCGATGATACCGGCAGCGCTGAGTATCGGTTCGGCTATGAAACCAGCCAGGGAGCCGGTGGTCAGAGAATCTATCAT
>JADFJI010000142.1 GCA_022566235.1 Chloroflexota bacterium | reverse complement strand
AATGCCAAACCTGCAAGCGATTTGGCGTGCAATGGGAAAGGTAGTTCGCTCTTATCTGAGTAAAAAATCACTTGCGCAGCGTCTCGCTTCGGGAGATGATATAACGCAAGATCCCTTTATGCCGGTTTTAATTCAAATTATGATTGGTGAGCCTGTATGGGATGAACAAAATCCTCCAACCGACCTGAAAACTATTGCTACTGAAATAGAAAAGTTTTATGACTATCCCGCTGACATAGAATTTGTCGTGCTGAATAATACGATTGACCTCACGGTCCAGAGAACGGCATTTGAGGCTGTTCGCCGAGAGCGAGCTTTCGATCTTGTTGGCGCGAAGGAAAGTGGACAGAGGTTTTTGTTGTATGTAGGGCGCCTGAACGCACGGAAGCAAAGGAGCCTTTACGATGGAAGGGCGAGGCCTGCAGGACAAAGATCAACGCGCGGGGGCCTATCGGATCTATCAGCCTGAAAGCTTCGATGGGCCCGACGCGGCGCGGTCCCAACCGCGGGCGCAACTTCCCCCGGTCGATGCAGCATTCGAGCAGGGGAGCGCGGCCGTCGTCAGAAACTTACTATTTCGTCAGGGCCGCGAGTCCTTCGAGGTTCGTGTGTCCGAAGTTGGCGTAGTTGGGGTTGGGGGAAGGGTGCAGCTAGAGTACGTGTCAGATGGCGAGACTATTCTTGGACCTGGGGAGATCGATTCTGAGAGGTGGGTGTTCCTTGAGGACCAGTGGTGGAGAGAGCCCGAGGACTGGCCGCAGGGATGCGCCATCTCAGATTTTACTGGCCAGGCCACTCCTACGCCTCCTTTTACCCCTGTCCCATCCCCCACGGCGTCTCCAACTCCGGCGCCGACCCCCCTGTCCCTTGAGACCTACGCCAGCTTTGCCCAGGGGGTGGCCCTGTCCATTCCTAAGGGCTGGACGGCCGACGATACCGACCCGGGCGGAGTAACCATCGAGAATCCGACGGGACTGGCCAGGATAGAGATTTCGTTAAATACCTTTACGGCCCCTCTGACCCGAGCCCAGTTCGATGAGTATGTAAGCCTGAAGCTCCTCCAGCTAAGGGAGGAGTTTCAGAACTTCCAAGAGATAGGGCGGGAGCTGGTGGACGATCCACCCGGGCTGTTGATCAGCTTCTTCTTCGATGAGGAGGGAGAGGAACAAGCGGCCATGGCCTTCTATACCTTCAACAACATCAGAGGCGCCCGGGTCCTGGCCGTCACCACCGCAGCGTTCTTTGATTTCTTCTCGCCCCTGTTAGAGGAATCGATAACGAGCATTCGGCTCCAGCCAAATCCCCCCGGACCAATTCCAACACCGGCCCCCATCCCTACACCCGCGCCCACCCCTGTGGCTACCTTTACCCCGGGGATCTATTCCGATGCTGAGATGGGCTTCTCGTTGCAGGTGCCTTCGGGATGGGGGTTACTGGGGCCGGGCAAAGAGGCAGCCGTCAGATTTCTCGGCCCAGGCGGGTTCATGGTCCAGGTGCTGACGGCCCAAATCCCCGCCACAATGTCCGCGGACCTGTACGCCCTGGTGTTAAGGGAGAGCCGGTATGGGCCGCTATCGGGCTATCAACTGGTCTCCGATGGAGGGGTGACTGTCGGCCTGCTAACCGCCCGAGAGGTGCAGTTCGATGCGGCCACGGGTCTGGACGGCTCTCTAAACAGGTATCTGGTGCTGGTGATGCGGGTGGGGACTCAGGCCTATATCATCGAGGCCATCGGCCCCAGGGATGATTTCGCTGCTCGGGAGAGCCAGATCCGAGGGTTTATTACCAGCTTCAGGCCCTAGGGGCCAGGCATCTTTGATGGGAGCCCTAAGTGATGGCGTCTTCACGTGGGCCTGCCCTGCCCAACTACCTCTGAACCACGATAAGATTCAGGTTATGAAGACTGGGCTCAGACCCGGGCATCTTTCAGGTAGACCCTTCCGTTCCGGCGCTCCAGATAGCCCGCTACCTTCTGAGGATCGTGGCTGAAAATCAGAAGCCAGCCTTCCTCCTCTGCTTGCTTGAGAAGCTGCCTTTTTTTCTCCAGGGTGTCCATGGGGAACAGGTCGAATGCGGGGATGTAAGGCAGGGGCAGATGGTGAGTGGTAGCTATCAGGTCTCCCAGAATCGCCACTTTGCGGCGGCCGGTCCCGGTGACGACGATCTGGTGTCCCGCTGAGTGGCCTCCGGTGAGGATGGCCTTGACCCCTCTCTCCACCTCCGTGTCGCCATCCAGCAGCTCCAGTTGCTTGCTGTTTAGCAGAGGCTCGAAGTCGTCTCTGTGGTAGGCCGCGGTGTTGCGTTCGTTAGGGTTGGTAGCTTCCTCCCAATCAGCTCGCTGGACCATGTATTTGGCCTTGGGAAAAGTGCACACCACATGCCCTTTGCCGTTGAAGCGGGTGCAGCCGCCCACATGGTCGAAATGGAGATGAGAGAGTAAAACTATGTTGATATCCCGGGGCCCTAGGCCGAGATCCTTAAGGCCTCGCAACAGCTTCCCCGTCGAGAGGCCGTAGATGTCCTTGATCTTATCGGGCTCTTTTTTGCCCACCCCAGTATCCACCAGTATGTTGTAGTTGTTGCTCCGAATGAGAAGGCAGTTGAGGCCCATCTGGACCCGGTTTCTTCTATCTGTCTTAACCTTTCGCTCCCACATGGTTTTTGGCACAACGCCAAAAAGAGCCCCCGCGTCCATTTTGAATGTGCCATCGCTAATGACGTTCAGGGTCAGATTGCCGAGCCTCACGGGGTCCTCCTGATGAAAGGAATAGCTCTGCGGAGTCAGGGCCATTCGGTTGTAAGGGTACGAATGCACTGGCGCGCCTGAAGGGATTCGAACCCCCGACCCTCGGTTCCGAAGACCGATGCTCTGTCCGCTGAGCTACAGGCGCGCTTCCCCCATCGTGGAACAGCTCTTAACGAGCTTGGGGTGAGCGAAGGGATTCGAACCCTCGATCTCCAGGGCCACAACCTGGCGCCTTAACCGCTAGGCTACGCTCACCACGGGCTGGGGGCTCGCGGCAAATTTTATCATCTCCCCAAGAGTCCGGTCAAGGAAAATCGATACCTATTTGGGGAGCAACTCTTTGGTACTTTCCAGCGGCATGAGATTACTTAGCACAGTCGTGGCCTCAGTCTATCGATCTCTTCTCATCGTCGGACATGTCTGCTGGTTCCAGAAGGTCGGGACGGGTCTTTCTGGTCAGAAGGAGGGACTGCCTTCGCCTCCACCGTTGAATTTCTCCATGATGGCCTGATAAAAGGACTTCCGGGACCTCCCATCCCCGAAAGTCCGGGGGCCGGGTGTATTGAGGAAATTGGAGGAGCCCATCGCTGTGGGACTCACCATGGATCGATTCGTCGGAACCCAGGACCCCTGGCAACAGCCTGGCGACGGCGTCCACGACCACCATGGCCGCCAGCTCGCCTCCGGTGAGAACATAGTCTCCCAGGCTGATCTCGTCGGTGATCAGATGCTCCTTGACCCGCTCATCCACCCCCTCATAGTGGCCACAGATGATGATGAGGCAGGGGTGCCTGGATAAGTCAAGGGCCACCCGGTGATTGAAAACCCGGCCCCTAGGGCTCATAAGGATAATGGGTGGAGGCTCTGACTCCGAGGTAGATTCGTCAAGCTTGTTTGTCTTGTGGAGGCGGGTCAGAAGGTCCTCGACCGCGCCGAAGATGGGCTCGGGTTTCATCACCATCCCAGGGCCCCCGCCGTAGGGAGAGTCGTCGACGATTCGATGCTTGTCTATGGCGAAATCCCGGATGTTGTGGAGGTGGACGCCGATGAGGCCCCGCTCCCTGGCCCTCTTGATGATGCTCTCGCTCAGGGGCCCATCGAACATCTGGGGGAAGAGAGTGAAGATGTGGAAATCCATGATCACGCCTCTCGGGGGATGGGGCTAGCGGATCCCGTGGTGGGCCTTGTGTTCCGATTCCACTCCTTTGAGAAGCTCCAGGGCATGGGGTAGGGAAGGCAGGATCGCCTCCAGGCATTCCTTGACCCCTTTGGGGCTCCCGGGAAGGTTGATGATGAGACACCTTCCCTTTGTTCCTGCCACCTGACGGCTCAGCATCCACATGGGTGTCTTCTCCATGCTCGCCCGTCTCATCGCTTCCGGCAGGCCAGGCACCACCCTCTCGATCACCGATAGGGTAGCCTCGGGGGTTACATCCCGAGGGCCCAGACCCGTTCCCCCTGTGGTGAGGATGAGGTCGATCTCTCCGCCGTCGGCCCACTGGCGGAGGGTATCAGCGATCCGGTCCCGGTCATCGGGCAGGACGACGTATTTAACGATCTGAGCGTTTATCTGGGGCGCCATCTCCTTTATCAAGGCGCCGCTGGTATCCTCACGCTGGCCCATGGCTCCCAGATCGCTGCAGGTAATTATGCCTACCTTGAACATATCTGCGCAACACCTTTCGGCCTAATGATAGCATGGCTGATAGTACGACTCCTGGGGTGGGTTAAATAAGAGGGCCTTTATTAACAGATTCGGCCATTTTTCGAGAAACTTATTAAGCGGTATCGCTAGGGAAACGAGTTGACATCAAAACCCTGGATGTTAGAATATGGGGGATAGTGGGCAATCGTGGGTAAGAGGAGCACCTGAGAGCGATGTTCTTAGGCGAATATGAATATCGCTTGGACCAGAAGGGCCGGATCGCGATCCCTCCCAAGATTAGGGAGGAGTTTCAGAACGGCATCGTGGTCACCCGGGGATACGATAGGTGCATAGTCGCCTACACCCCGGTCGAGTGGAACCGACTTTACGAGATAAATGCTGCAATGCCCACTACGGATAGCAGCTCTCGCCTGATCAACAGGCTGGTCTTCTCGGGCGCCTTCAACCTCACGCTGGACCGGTTGGGCCGGATGATACTGCCGCCTTCGTTGAGGGCCTACGCCAAGATTCGAGAGGACGTCGTAATTGCCGGGGTAGGGAGCTACCTGGAGATATGGAGTCGGGAGGGTTGGGGGAAGGAGCAGGCCCTAATGGAGGAGAAGGCCTCGGAGATCGCCCAGGGATTGGGCCTGGGGACTCGATGACATGGGAAACGGCTACCATCATACCCCGGTAATGGTCCGGGAGGTACTGGAAGGTCTGCTGGTTAAGCCCGGCGGGCGATATATCGACGCGACGGTAGGAGAAGGCGGGCACGCTGAGGCCATACTAAAAGCCTGCCAGCCCGGGGGCCGGGTGCTGGGTATCGATGCCGATGCATCCTCGATACATTCAGGGCGAGGGCGTCTCAAGGGCTACGGAGACTCGTTTCTGACAGCCGTGGGCAACTACGCCCAGATAGGGACTATCTGTGGGCAAGCTGATTTCCATCCGGTACAGGGAGTCCTGTTTGACCTGGGCATCTCTTCTCGCCAGCTGGATGACGGCGTCCGGGGCTTCAGTTTCCAGCGAGAGGGCCCTCTGGACATGCGCTTTGACCCCTCTCAGGAGCTCACTGCATACGACATAGTGAACACATGGTCTGAGGTGGACCTGGCCCGTGGCATTTGGAGCTACGGCGAAGAGCCTAGGAGCCGTCAGATAGCGCGGGCCTTGGTAGCCGGACGGCCCATCAAAACTACCCTTGACCTGGCCAGGTTGATAACTGAGGTCGCCAGGGGAGCAAGGCGCAGGATTCATCCTGCCACCAGGACATTTCAGGCTCTGAGGATCATGGTAAACCTGGAATTGGAGAGCTTGAAAGCGGGCCTGGGTCAGGTCATCGAGGTTTTGGCCTCGGGTGGCAGGTTGGCCGTTATCACCTATCACTCCCTGGAAGCGGTCATAGTGAAGGCGTTCCTGAGACAGGAGTTCCGGGGCTGCATATGTCCGCCCGAGGCCCTTATTTGTACCTGTGGCCGGTCTCCCACCATGAGGCAGGTCAGCAGGAAGGCCATCGCCCCTAGCCAAGAAGAGATAACGGCCAATCCACGAAGTCGCAGCGCAAGGCTGAGGATCGGCGAGCGAATTTAGCTCTGATTTCGACCAGGTGGGGTTTCCGTTCTAAAGGCACAGGAAAGGAACACAGAAGATGCCGAGCAGATCAAAGAAGGTAAAGCCGGCCAGGATCATGATCTTGGGTGTGGGTGGGGGAGGGTCCAACGCCGTTTCTCGAATGAATAAGGACAGCATGACGGGGGTGGAGCTGGTCTGCGTCAACACCGACGCCCAGGCTCTGGAGATGATGGATGTTCCCACCCGCCTGCGCATTGGCGACAAGACCACCGAGGGGCTGGGCAGTGGAGGAGACCCCAACGTCGGCCGGGCGGCCGCGGAGGAGAGCCAGGAAGAGATTCTGAAGGTGGTGAGCGATTGCAACATGGTCTTTGTGGCGACGGGGAGGGGTGGGGGCACGGGCACGGG
>JADFJI010000141.1 GCA_022566235.1 Chloroflexota bacterium | reverse complement strand
TGTGCAACCGTCGGAGACTACGCCCACTACAGAGGTACAGCCGGCGCCGAGTGAGCCCACGAGTGAAGAGGGAGGCGGTGACGGAGAAGCAGGTGCTGAGGCTCCATAGGGCTTTGCACCTATCCATATCACATTGTGGGCTGGCCTCACCCAAAACGGGCGCTTGGCAATGGGGCCCCAGGGGTTAAGCTCCGGCCGTCATACCCAGCGGTGGCGCAGGGCCCAGGCGAAGATGGCAAAGGACACGGGGGCTAACACCGCCATCCAGTCCCAGTGGACGGACCGGTCCAGGAGGGGGTTGATGATAGCGCTCAGGGCTATGCCGATGCCGATAATTAGCGCGGCCCAGAATACGGATACCAGCCAGCCCCGTTCCAGTTTTCCCGGAGCATCGGGACGCCGTGCGGTATCTCCGTCGATGGTGGGACTGCTTTTGGTGGAGTCGTCCATAGACTACTGAGATGCCTGGATGGGGGCTCGGGGTTCAGGGCCTATTGAAACAGGGAGGCCACAACCCTTCGCTGGACCTTGCCCGTAGCAGTCCGCGGCAGGTCATCGACGAAGTGGATCACCTTCGGCACCTTGAAGTCGATCAGGTGCTTCTGGCAGAAGGCCTGAATCTCTTCCTGGGTGGCGTCTCCCTTCAATACGACTGCTGCGTGTACTTCCTCGCCGTACTTCGGGTCCGGCACACCGAAGCAGATCGCCTCGGCGATAGCCGGGTGCTGGGCCAGTACTGCGTCCACCTCCAGGGGAGATATCTTCTCGCCGCCCCGGTTGATCAGCTCCTTGAGGCGGCCGGTCAGATTCAGGTAGCCCCCGGAGTCGATGAAACCCTGGTCGCCGGTACGGAACCATCCGTCGGAGAAGGCAGAGGCGTTGGCCTCTGGGTTGTTGCGGTAGCCGTGCATCACGTTGGGGCCTTGAATCACCACCTCCCCCCGGTCCTCCCCGGACTTTAACGCGCTACCTGCCTCATCCATGATGGCAATCTGGACCCCGGTGCCCTGGCCTACAGACCCGGGCAGCCGCCTGGCCGGAGGCAACGGATTGGACGACATCTGGTGGGAAGCCTCGGTCATACCGTACGCCTCCAGGACCGGGGCATCGAACCGGGACTCCAGGTCGGAAAGCACGGCGGGAGCCAGGGCCGCGCTGCAGGAGCGGATAAAGCGGAATGTGCCGCGTGGGGCGCCATCGTCGTCGGCCCGGGTTAGCAGTATCTGGTGTATGGTGGGAACCGCCGAGTACCAACTGGCCCCATGTTCCGCCACCACCGGCCAGAAAGCCCTGGCGCTGAACCTGCCGGGCAGCACCGCCGACCCGCCGGAGGCCAGGGTAGAGAAGAGGGCTCCCAGCAGGCCGTGAACATGGAACAGGGGCATGACCACCATGGCCACGTCCCCGGGGGTGAGGTTATAGGTGTCGACGATGTTGCTTATCGATGAGGTGAGATTGGCATGGGTCAGGGGCACCCCCTTGGGCCGGCTGGTGGTCCCACTGGTGTGGAGGAAGAGGGCTATATCTTCCGGCCGTGGAGGCTCCGGTTCACCCCCGGATTCTAACGTAACTCCCTCCCGGGCCAATCGTACCTTGCCCTCGGAAGCAACCTCCGCCTCGAGACAGGGCAGCCCCAGGGCCCGGGCCGCTTCCCTGGCGGGATGGTCTTCCGGAGGCAGGATGGCGAGAGCGGAACCGGCATCCTCCATGAAAAACTTGTACTCCTCGGTGGTGTAGCTAGCGTTCAGGGGTGCGGCCACCGCCCCCAGGCGCGTCGCCGCCAGGAAGGAGGCCACGAACTGCAGATCGTTGCCCAGCACTATAGAGGCCGTCTGCCCTCGCTCCAGGCCTGCGCCCTTCAGGGCCGAGGCCAGGCTTTCCACCTGCTCATGAAGCTGTCGATATGTAGTCTTAGGGCCCTGGGGCGTTATCAGGGCGGGGTGACCGCTCTCCCCTTTATCTAGTAGCTCGGCCAGTGTGCGCATTGGTCATCTCCGTGAACGGGCGAATATCGAAGTAGCGCCTGAAAGGCGTCTTATAATGATACCAGTCCCAGGGCTGGGGTGAACAGTCCGCCCTTGATGCCCTCCAGCCTGAAAGGGCAAAGGAGATAACCGTACGACACGGCGTCGCCGCCCAATCGTATGTCGGTTGAGGTTCTGATACCCTGGGCTTATCATTATTCGAGCCGTTCCTCGGCCTCCGGTTCCGATCGATGGCCTGATATCGGGGGCCCGGCTCTCGTTAAAGAAGCTATGAGAGGGGATTTAACCGCATGCCTGTGCTGAGGGCGATAACCGTCGGAATCATTATGATTCTGATTATCTTGCTACTACCTTCGCTGGCATATGCAAATCAGCACGCTAATGAAAGTTTCAACGAAACAGTGGGTCCTTATGTCATCAATGTGACCACGGAGCAGAGTACTCCCTTTTCTAGTGAGATTCGTTTCGTTATCACCGTTCTCGATGCAACCACACAGGAACCAATACTCGATGCACGAGTGCGAATTCTTACCATCAATCAAGCCGACGGAACCGAAGGGTGGGCACTCGCGTTGAATTATCCTCAAAACCCCCAGCTTTACGAAGCAGACTTGAACTTGAAGGAGTCGGGGGCTTGGAATGTCGATATAGAGGTGTCGGGTCCACTGGAGAAAGTCCTGTTCCGAGTGCCATCAATAGAGGTGAAAGGAACAATTGGCGACGGAATGGGCGCAGCAGAACTTGTCCTAGCCGGTGTGTCGTTGATTGCCCTGGCAGGGGGAGTCATGTTTATTTGGCTGACCATCCGGCGACATCGACAGGTTCGCATTACATAATCGCCTGGAAGCCCTGAGCCAAAAGAGAGACCAGCTATACTGAACGACCTGAACTTCCATTGGAGTTGAAGGTGTATGTTAAATGAAACCGACGTTAGAAGGTCGGTCGTTAAATTGAGTGAGTCAAAGGGCATCGTAGTATCATCTTCCGGCAGACGGCAGAGCCCGCACTAATGCTGATCACAACATGCACCCCGGACCTGGTCTTTACCCATAGGCTCATCGTAACTGCCTTATTGGTAGTCACAGTCCCTGTTTGATAGGTCCAGGTATGGGCGGGAGCCTAGTGGGCCGAAGAGGAGAAGCAAAGTGTCACAACAAAGCTCAAATCCTAAAAAACGTCAGCAGAATCAAACTACCTTGATGTGGTTCGGGGCTCTTGGTGGTTATCTCGTGTTTTACATACTACTTATCGGGCACGAGTATGCGCACCCTCTTCACTGGTTCTCCGGCGCTATCGGCGCGGTCGTCGTTGTCATAGCACTGAAGCTGTGGTTCAACAAACCATTGTCCTCAGGCCAAGATGCGGCACTACCGTTCGACAAGAACAAGGGGATCGCAGTTGGCCTTGTCGTTGTTTCGCTTATCGTCTTGATGGCTTTTGCCAATGCCTAATCTGCGATTGGCTAACTTCAAGACCTTGGGCGGGGTCTAACGAAGGTAATGGCGTCTCTGATTTTTCCAAGGTTGATAGGAGTTCTTGGCAACGGCCTGTTGTTTATTCCACCAGTTCGAGATGTACTCTTCCCTCAGGAGTTTAATAGTCCCCGGAGGTAGCCGGGGAAATCTCACATGGCTCTACGTGGTCCACTGTACATCCAAACCCCAGGAATTAGTCATCTGTTATGCCCTCGCTTTATAGCGAGGCTTCCTTCTTCTCCCATTGACCTGACCATGATCGATACCATCTTCCCGGCGAATTCGTATGCCCTCCCGTAGGTTGGCACCTCCTGGAAGCCCGAGTAATCGATAATGAAGGGCCTGCCTGGGCAAGTCCAGCAAAAGGTTACCGGGGACAACGCTATCGCACTCCATAAGCTTCCCATGTCGTCCTGAAAGGCGGCGTGCTATACTCTGACGTGCCTAGCTAGCCTACCTTTCTGATTGGAAGCTATGAGAAAATTTCGAGTAGCCCTGGCCCAGATCAACACTACGGTAGGGGACCTGCCGGGTAACACGGCCAAGGTCATCGAATTCATGGGTAGGGCCAGAGAGGCCGGGGCCGACCTGGTCAGCTTTCCCGAGCTGACCATACCCGGTTATCCACCCGAGGACCTGCTTTTCAAGGCCCAATTCATCGCCGACAATCGCGCCTGCCTCGACCAGGTGATCCAAAGCTCCAAGGGTATCGCCGTGGTCGTAGGATTCGTCCACCTGGACGGAGAGATCTACAACTCGGCCGCGATAATCCAGGATGGGGAGCTGCTCGGTATCTACCACAAGATGTACCTTCCCAACTACAGCGTCTTCGACGAAAAGAGGTACTTCCAAGTCGGGGACAGCTGCCCCGTCTTCGTCATAAACGGTGTCCGGGTGGGGGTGAACATATGTGAGGACATCTGGTATGCCGTAGGCCCTACCACTTTCCAGAGCCGGGCCGGGGCCAAGGCGATAGTCAACATCAACGGGTCTCCCTACCATCGCGGCAAGGGGCAGGATAGAGATGTGATGTTGGCCGCCAGGGCCGCGGACCACGGGGTCTTCGTCTGCTACACCAACCTGGTTGGCGGGCAGGACGAGCTGGTCTTCGACGGCCGCAGCACCGTCTTCGACCCTAACGGGAACCTGGTGGCCCGGGGCAGCCAGTTCCAGGAGGACCTGGTGCTGGTGGACCTGGACGTGGACTCCGTTAAGTCGTCCCGGTTCCACGGGCCTGGGGCCTCAGAGGACCCATCGACCGTTCCCGACGACGCCGGCGCCAGCGCACCCCTGATCATGGGTAAGAGGCTGGAGCCTTCGGAGAAACCCCCGGTGAAAGAACACCTCGCCCGGCTGCTGGATGACCTGGAGGAGGTGTATGAAGCGCTGACCATCGGGACCCGGGACTACGTCAGGAAGAACGGGTTCCAGAAAGTGGTCATTGGCCTCTCGGGTGGAATCGATTCCAGCTTGACCGCCGCCATCGCCGTCGACGCCCTGGGCCCCGAGAACGTGGTGGGCGTCACCATGCCCTCCAGATACTCCTCCGAGGGCAGCGTGTCCGATTCGGACATCCTGGCCCGTAACCTGGGTATACCCCTGTGGAATATCTCCATAGAACGGCTCTTCTCAGCGGGCCTGGACTCCCTGAGCGATGTCTTCGCCGAGACCCAGCCCAACGTGGCGGAGGAGAACCTCCAGGCCCGGGCCCGGGGCATCCTCCTCATGGCCATCTCCAACAAGTTCGGCTGGCTGGTGCTGACCACCGGCAACAAGAGCGAGATGGCTATGGGCTACGGCACCCTGTATGGGGACATGGCCGGAGGGTTTGCCGTGATCAAAGATGTGCCCAAGATGCTGGTGTATGAGCTGGCGAAGAGCCGCAACGCCCGGGGCCCCAGGCCCGTGATCTCCCAGAGCGTTCTGGAGAAGGAGCCCAGCGCCGAGCTAAGGCCCAACCAGAAGGATTCCGATAGCCTGCCCCCCTACTCTGTCCTCGACCCGATCCTGGAGGCATGTGTGGAGCAGGACCGCAGCGTCGCCGACATAGTGGCCATGGGTTTCGACGAGGAGACGGTCAAGCGGGTCATCCGGGCCATCGACCGAAACGAGCACAAGCGCCGCCAGGCCCCACCAGGGGTGAAGATCACCCACCGCAACTTCGGCCGGGACCGCCGCATGCCCATCGTCAACCACTACCGGGGCTTCTGATACCAAATACTTGACTTATATTCATCTGTATGGTACACATGTGCTATTATAGGATGAGATTAGCCGTTGTTAGGCCCCCGCCACAGTGCTATGATTCTCGAATACTAGGGAGGTATTGAAGGTTTGACCACACAAAAAGCCAAGGCCCTGGAGCTTGCCCTGGGCCAGATCGAGAAGCAGTTCGGTCAGGGCTCTATCATGAGGTTGGGTGACGCGGCCCAGAAAATGTCGATAGAAGTCATCTCCACCGGTTCTCTCACCCTGGACATCGCTCTGGGAATCGGGGGCATACCCAGAGGCCGGGTAATCGAGATTTTCGGGGCCGAGGCCGCGGGTAAGTCCACCCTGGGCCAGCACATCATCGCAGAGGCCCAGAAACAGGGGGGCATGGCGGCCTATATCGATGTCGAGCACGCCCTGGACCCCACCTACGCCGCCAACATCGGCGTCAATATCGATGAGCTTCTCATCTCCCAGCCCAATACGGGGGAGGAGGCACTGGAGATAACCGAAGCCCTGATTCGGAGCAACGCCATCGATGTGGTGGTGGTGGACAGCGTCGCCGCCCTGGTCCCCAGGGCCGAGATAGAGGGGGAGATGGGGGACACCCACGTCGGCCTCCAGGCCCGCCTCATGTCCCAGGCCCTCCGTAAGCTCACGGCGGCCATCAACCGCTCCAACACCTCCCTCGTCTTCATCAACCAGCTAAGGGAGAAGGTGGGGATCATCT
>JADFJI010000140.1 GCA_022566235.1 Chloroflexota bacterium | reverse complement strand
CGCTCTCCGTCACCGCTTCCGCCGCAGCGCTCACCCAGTTACGCCAGCACTCGTTCCCCCAACTGATCGCCGCTCCCGAATTCGCCGGCGGCGCGCGAGCGCTACCGGCTTCGTCCGACTGGCTTCAGCGCATCCAGTCGAGCCTGGCACGCTACTTCAGCATCGCCGCCGCTATTGCTGCGCTTGGCGTCGTCCTCGCCCTGCTGCTCCCGGCTGTCGCCGCTATCCAGACCAGCAAACCGGAGATCCCTACCGCCGTGGCTGCCAGAGCGAACGCCACAGCATAGCTCTCCAGAATGTCAAATAAGGAGCCCGCAAGATAGGGGCCTACAAATCCCCCCAGAGCACCACCCACCTGGAGGCTGCCGAGAATCTTGCCGAAGCTTCTGCCCCTAAAGATGTCCGCCGGTATCACTGTCAGCAACGGCAGCCTGAACCCGAAGCCCAGGCCTGTGGCTATGGCGTAGATAACAACCTTCCAGGTCTCCTCTGGCCCTTGGAGGGATGCGAAGAGAGCAAGGCCCAGAATGGCGAAAACGCTGCCCGCGCCGAACACCCACTTCCGGGCGATTCTGTCAGATAGGCTTCCTCCGGCTATGACTCCCAGGAAGGTGAAGAATCCCGCCATGCCGAATAGGCTGACGCTGAGGGACTTATCCAAGCCCACGACCGTGGCCCGAGGCAACTGATGTACCAGCAGGATGTTATAGCTGACGACGCCAAAGAAGAAGGAGGTGGTCAGCGCCCAGAAGGACATGCTGCTCAACGCCTGGCGCAGCGTCGGCCCGGGGTGCTCCATTTCCTGGCCGAACACGGATTGTCCCTGTGTAGCCTCGGCGGGGAAAGCGGCACCGTCCGGGTACTGGCCCACCTCCTCTGGATACCCGCGGCAAAGGAGGAGGGCAATGGGTATCAGGCTACCGACGATGAGGGCAAAAACCAGAAAGCTCTGCCGCCAGCCTATAGATTCGATGAGGTAGTTCATCAACGGAAGAAACACTATGGGGCCTATGGCGTAGCCCGTGGCCGCAATGCCCTGGGCCAGGCCTTGCCTTCTTACGAACCAGCGCGGCAAAACGGCGGCCATGGGCAGAAGCAAAAGCGATTCCCCCAGCCCGATGATGACGCCGAAGTACAAGATGTAGGCCCAGAGGCTGTCCACGGTGCTCAGCAACCCCAGCCCCACCACCATCGCCAGTGCTCCCATCGAAATAGTGATACGGAGCCCAAACTTATCGAACAGATAGCCGCTGACGGGAGAGAAGACGATCTGAAGAAGCCAGCTAAAGGAATACCCCAGGGTCCCGTTTCCGCTGCTCCAGCCCAGCTCCTCCGTCATGGCCGGGTAGAAGGCGGTGAAAGTTACGCGAACGGACCAAGCCAGGGTAAGGATCAGGACTGAGATGGCTACTATAATCCAGCCGTAATAGAAGGGTAAGGGAAATCTGGGTCGAGGTTGCAGCATCGCAAAAATTATAGCGATTCTTCCAGGACCCTGCGGATGTCGGGAGGCAAGAGGGTTGGACGCCCCTCGGCGTCCAACCAGACTTGTGCTGAACTGCCTTCAGCTATCATGTTGCCCTTTTTCTTATTGATTAGCTCATAACCGAAGATGAAGCTACGGTTCCTCACTTCTGTGGTCCTGGTTCTGACGGTGAGGACATCTCTATGGTAGGCGGGGGCCAAGAATTTACATGACGTCTCCGCGAGCGTGAACGTGCGTGAGTCATCCCCTTCCTGGAGGATGCCGGTATTCAGCATGTGCTCCAGCCTGCCCTGCTCGAAGTACATGAAGTAGACTGCGTTGTTTACAACCAGATCCGCATCCATATCGGTGGAGCGAACGAAGATATCAAACTCGGTAACCCTTGGCACCTAAAACCACCTTTGTCTCTCAAGTCTGAGGATCGAATTCATCGCTACTGGACGGCAGACAGCCGCAGTGTTGGTCTCTCTTCCCCTTTTGAGAACTGCGCCTTTTAGAGATGATATGATGCAGTTGTTGACGTGTCTATCCGATTTCGACCCTTTCCGCCTGACGCGGACATACAGCAGGTTCTCTTCAAGGGAACACTTCGACAAGTCCCGAGTATCGGGACAGGCTCAGGACAGGCAGGACGAGGAGAATCGGTAGTCCTCCGACGACACCTGGGAAAATCGAGGCCTGGACGATTGATCAGATCGGGTCTGGCTCTGAGACGGCATTACGGATAAGCTCGATTCGGGGCGGGTCCCCGGGCCTTTGGATCTCGA
Source organism: Chloroflexota bacterium (assembly GCA_022566235.1). Taxonomy (GTDB): domain Bacteria; phylum Chloroflexota; class Dehalococcoidia; order Plut-88900; family Plut-88900; genus JACZVB01. Next base: position 4,155 of record JADFJI010000140.1, on the reverse strand, counting down.
CTAAGACGACGTCTATGCGCCACATCTGGGGAAGGCCGGGATGGGACTGAATATAGTCCTGGGCCGATTCGACCAGTTTTTGCTTCTTGGCCCGGGTGATGGCCTCCGCCGGGGAGCCGTAGGCCCGGTTACTGCGGCTCTTGACCTCTACGAAGACCAGGCACTCGCCTTCCCTGGCCACGATGTCTATCTCGCCGTAAGGGGAACGGTAGTTGGACTCGATGATGGAGTAGCCCTGCCGGGCCAGGTGCCTGCGGGCCAGGGCCTCGCCCATATCTCCGAATCTCTTTCGCTGGGTTGGCATGATCTCTATTGGTGTACCGGGTTACCGGGAAATCGGAATCCTGTATGTCAGAGGCCGGGCGCAGTCGAGTATGTATCAAGAGAGCGGCGGTAAGCCAGCCCGGCAGGCGGAGACCGGGGCGAAGGTCAGGCGGTGGATGGGGCAGGGACCCAGACGTCCCAGGGCCTTCAGGTGCTCGGGGGTGCCGTACCCTTTGTTTCTCTGGAAACCGAAGCCCGGGTATCGAGAGTCCATCTTCACCATAAGCCGGTCTCGGGCCACCTTGGCTACGATAGAAGCCGCAGCGATGGAGATGGATATGCTGTCTCCTCTTATTATCGACTCCTGAGGCAGGGCGACTTCAGGGAGCCTCATGGCATCGATCAGGAGACAGTCCGGCGACACCTTCAGCCTCCGTATCGCCCTGCCCATGGCCAGGCGGGTGGCGGGCACTATGCCAACCCGGTCTATCTCATCCGTCGAAGCGGAGCCGATGCCGACGGCCAGAGCCTCTTCCCAGATCCTGTCCGATAGGGTGCGCCTGACCCGGGGCGAAAGCAGTTTGCTATCGTTGACCTCGGCAATCCACGTGGAGTTCAGGCCGATGGGTAGTATGACCGCCCCGGCCATGACGGGCCCGGCCAGGGGCCCGCGCCCCACCTCGTCCACCCCGGCCAGGAACCTGTGACCTCGGGACAGCAGCGCTCTGTCCCAATTCCATGAGGGCGACACGCTAATTCACCTCTAGCAGGGTACTGAAAAACCCTTTCGACCATCCCCCTTTCCCTCTTCCTGGCCAGGAAGGGGGAATAGATTGTATCTGAGGGATACCCTCAGACTGCCAGCAAAGGGGCTGCGCCCCTCTGCACACCCCTTTTTCATCAACCTCTAGTGGCCTGTTCACGGTGGCCTTTCCAAGGATAGGGAATAAGATGCTTCCCAGCACGTCAAGAATGGCCAGCACCCCCAACAACAGGATGAAGAACGCTCTTTTTGCGCTGATGTGGCTGCGGCGGTTCTTCACTTATAGACCTGCCCGTGAGGAGCCCCGGGGCGCAGGCCCCGTCACACCGAAACTGTGGAATGCGCGCTTTCTGGGGCCTGCTGGTCGGAATGATCCGCGGGTCCTGGAAGGGGCTCCTCGATGATGCCGCCGCCCAGCACCTCTTCCCCCTGGTAGAAGACCACCGCTTGCCCAGGGGCTACGGCCCTCTGAGGCTGGTGGAACCAGACCCTGGCTTCCTGGCCCTGGGGGACAAGCATCGCCTCGACCTCGGGCGCGCGGTGCCGTATCTTGACGGTGATCTGCAGCGGAGCTAGGGGAGGGGTGTCGGAGGTGTATCGAACGCCGGAAGCCCTCAGGCCGGCGCTGTACAGGTCAGACTCGTGTCCCACGACCACCAAATTCTCCTCTGGATCGATCCTCGTCACATAGCGCGGGGTGCCGGAGCCGGCCCCGAGGCCCTTGCGCTGGCCTATGGTGAAGGCCTCGATCCCCGGGTGCTCTCCTATCCTGTGGCCGCTCATGTCCACGATGGCGCCAGGGCGGGACTGGACGTGCTTGCTGACGAACCCCCGGTAATCGCCGTCGGGGATGAAGCAGATGTCCTGGCTATCGGGCTTGTCCGCGACGGGCAGGCTGAGCCTTCTGGCGATATCTCTGATGCCCGACTTGGGGTACTCGCCCACCGGGAAGAGGAGCTGGCTTAGCTCCTTCTGCCCCAGGCCAAACAGCACGTAGCTCTGGTCTTTGGTGGAGTCCCGGCTCTTCAGCAGGCGATACCTCTCCCCCACCCGGTCTATGCGAGCGTAGTGCCCAGTGGCCAGCTTATACGCGCCAAGGGCCCGGGTCTTGTTCATCAGGAACTGGAACTTGACCTTGTCGTTGCAGGCCAGGCAGGGGTTGGGGGTCCGCCCTCTGCGATACTCGTCCAGAAAATACTTGATGACGTGGGTGTGGAACTCTTTTTCGAAGTTCATCACATAGTGAGGTATGCCGAGGATGCGGCAAACCCGGCGGGCGTCGTCGGTGTCCTCGGCGGTGCAGCACCTCTTGTTCTGCCGGGCATAGCCCGGGGCCTGAGGTGGGGAGAGGCGCATGGTGATGCCCACCACGTCGTATTCCTGTTGTGTTAGAAGGTAGGCGGTCACGGCGGAGTCGACACCCCCGCTCATGGCGACTACTACTCGGGGCTTTGGCATTGAAGATTTCCTGGGTTTCGGTTCTCTCCGAGCATATCACGGCGACCTGGGAACAGGCAATTAGTGAGTGGAGAATGTTTAATAACAGTTTCGACCATTCCTTCGATGGGACTCAGGACAGGCCCCCTGTCCCCCTTCCCTTCGATAGACTCAGGACAGGCCTGGCCAGGAAAGGGGGATAAATTAGGGTTGGTCCCGACTTGTCCCGATACTCGGGACTCGGCATCGGGGCACTTCCAACTTGAAGGAGCTTATTAAACGGCCTCGGGGCAAGGGCTATCGTTGACCAGCGATGCTCCGGTGATACAATTGGGGATGGAGACATCCTGGGAGGGTCTAGGGCTGGAGACGGCAGAACAAGCTAGGAAGATAACGGAGATAGCCTCGGACAGGCAGGCCTCCGATATTCTTCTGCTGGATGTGCGGAAGGTATGTGGTTTCGCCGACTATTTCGTGATAATGAGCTCTCTTACCGCCCGGCACACGGAGGCCCTGCGCCATGAGATCGAGACGGGGCTCAGAGACGACGGCGTCCATATGCTGCACAGGGAAGGGACCAGCGCCTCGGGGTGGGTGCTCCTGGACTACGGCGACGTGGTGGTCCACATCTTCTCGCCGGAGGAGCGGGACTACTACAAGCTGGACGAGCTGTGGGAAAGGGCCACTACGGTAGTCCGGATTCAGTAATTAATTGGAATTCCTTACTCTCCTTCGGCGAGCTCCCTTCGACGGAGTTCAGGACAGGCAGGATAGGCTCTGTGCCCCCCTCTCCTCCTTCGACAAGCTCAGGGCATGCTTGGAAGGGAGAGGGGGAATAAATAAACCTGGTCCCGAAGGCTCGGGACTTTGGACACCCTCAACTAGAGTTTTGAACCTGCCTTTAGTGTGTATCGACACCCCATCCTTCCCATATGTGAAAGACCCAGGGTGACAGTAAGGAACTCCCACATTTGGCGAGCTAATTCTCTTTCGTTTCTGTGATCCAGGGGTCCAGGCTGCGTTCGTAGGAGAACAGCTCCTCATCAGAGCAAAAGATGGAGATCTCCTTTTCTGCGTTCTCCCGGGAATCGGACCCGTGGACCAGGTTGCGGCCTATGTCCAGGCCGAGGTCTCCTCGGATCGTCCCCGGCTGTGCCTTGGCAGGGTCGGTGGCGCCCATGGTGCTTCGGACCACCTCGACCGCGTTCAGCCCTTCGAAAACGATGGCTACTATTGGGCTTGAGGTTATGAACTGGACCAGGCCCTGGAAGAACGGCTTTCCTTCGTGGATGGCGTAGTGCTTGCCGCACAGGTCCCTGTCCATCCGGAGCATCTTCATCCCCACTATCTTAAGGCCCCTGGCCTCTATGCGGGCTATGACCTGGCCCGAGAGGCCCCGTTGGACAGCATCGGGCTTCAGGAGTACAAGGGTTCGTTCCATGGCGCTTTTATCTCCTTTAGGATTTTAGATATCTGTTGTGTTGGGTCATGGGAGCTGACTTGGGGCTTTTGGCTGACGCTAACGCTTGTTTCCCTCCCGCCCTCAGGCCCAGGGGGTGGGGCCTCCTAACACCCCGGGCTTGCATCCTGGAATGATGGGCGGTGTTGCTTTCTAATTTACCACAGGGGCTTGCTGGCTGTTGTGTCGGGTTCTGGGAGGAACTTTGGGCCTTGTGGCTGACGCTAACGAT
>JADFJI010000139.1 GCA_022566235.1 Chloroflexota bacterium | reverse complement strand
GTGACCACCATCACCACCCTCGCGCCCGTGGCCCTGGAAAAACCCTCGTTCTCCAGATGGGGCAGAATATGCACGAAAACCGCTACCAGCCCGAAGACCGCCAGGGCCTGGGAAAAGGCCACCGACCAGAAAGCCCACGTTCTCATCGCCTCCCTCAGTGTGAAGTCGCGCTCTTCTGGTGGGACCCCGGGGCCTCTACGGACCTCGGAGGTATGCCCAGCCCCCGATGTTGACGCCACTGGTGGCGTTGCCCCATCGGGAAGAAGGCCGTATCGCTCCGGGGTATGACGGAGGACCAGCGAGGTGGGAATGCCCACGATCACGAGGCCAATAGCCGAGACGATGGTCGCCGTGCGCCAGCCATGGTTATCGATGATCCACACCATCAGGGGCGCCAGGGCCCCGCCAAGGTTGGACCCGCACAGGAGGAGCCCGTTGGCCTTGCCCCTGTGCTTGCGGAACCAGATGGCCGCCAGGGCCGGTCCTATCCCGGCATAGAAGATGGTATAGCCCAGGGACAGGACAAAAAAGGATAAAAAGAAGCCCCAGGCGGCGTGGCTGGCGCTCAGCATCAGCAGCCCCAACGCCCCCAAAGCGGTGGCTACCAGCATCAGGACCCGACCGCCAAACCGGTCGAAAAGGGCGCCGACTACGACGGCCCCCACAGCGGCCATTCCCTGCTGCATCGAGAATGCCAGGGACGTCGTGGCGCTGGAGAGGCCGAAGGCGTCCTTCCAGGGGTTGAAGAAAGCAGTGAATCCCGATACCAGTATGCCGGACCAGTAGAAGTTGATGAAAAAGAAGGAGAGCGCTATCCACCAACCGTAGAAAATCCTGGGCCTTTGCCTTACCGAGTTGGTCAGCATCCGCATCGCCTCACTAAAGGCGTCTCGACCATAAATTTCCGGCCGGTCCCATCATAGCTATGGCTTGGCAGCAAAGGTCAGAACCTTAGCTAGAGGATAGCCCATGTAGACCTTCAGCGCGACCCCATTGCTGACTCCGGTCAGGCCCTTTTCCCCCACCCGGGGCTCTCGCCCCGCATCCTCTGGAGCCAACGGTTCCGCTTTTCGGGGGTGAACAGGGCCCGGCTTTTCTCCTTCAGGACTCCGTCGATGAGCTCTATACGGCGATCAGCCCCGGTCAGTGCTATGAGTGCAGCTACGGAGTAGTCCCCGTAGGTGCGGTCGGGCCCCTCGAAACGTCCTCCCAGGACCAGGGTATCGATGCCCGAGTTCATGATAGCGCCACAGCACATGGGGCAGCACTCGAAGGTATCGTACATAGTACATCCCGCCAGGTAAGGACTCCCCAAGGAAGCGGCAGCCCTTCTGATGGCCACCGTCTCTGCGTGGGCAGTAGGGTCGCTGTCGACAATTACCCTGGCTTCCCCCCGGGCTATGACCTGACCGTCTTTGACGATTATCACACCCACGGGCACATCACCGTGTTCCTCTGCTGTGCGTGCCACCTCCAGCGCCTCCTCCATATACTGTTCGTGAGTTCGGGTCATTAGGTCCTCCTCTTAATGGAGCCAGAAGCTCTGGCAGTATTCCCGAATCGAGTCCCGGGTGCTGGGGAAGGCCAGATCGGCCCAGGGTATCGATTCACGCTCGAAAAGCCGCATCTCCAGGGACTCGTCAAGGGCCTGAGGCCTGCCGCCGACAATGGTAGCCGCGTAGACAATTATTACGATGGGAGAGCCCTCGTAGGAGTAGACCCCTACCAACCCATCGATCTCCACATCCACACCGGCCTCTTCCTGGGCCTCCCGCATGGCCGCTGCCTCCAGGGTCTCGCCCCGATCAACGAACCCGCCGGGAAAGACCCACTTACCATATGCCGGCTCGATCTCCCGCCGGAGAAGAACCAGCTTCTCCTCATACCTCACTATCGCGCCGGATGCGACCCTGGGATTCAGATACTGGATGAAATCGCAGCTCCCGCAGACTAAACGCTCCGGGTCACCCGTCTTTACCAGCTTGAGAGCGAGTTCGCCCCCGCACCGGACGCAATAGCGGTCGATAGCATCGTGCTGCGAATGTGTCATCGCTTCACCTGGAATACCGTCCTGTAATCAACCGACCCGTACGGATCGCAAAGAAGAAACCTTTCCTATTACTGCGGCTACCCCAGGCCCCGAGGCCGGTATTGCAGGGCCTCGGCCAGGTGGGCCATCCCGATGGTCTCTGACCCCGCCAAATCGGCGATGGTGCGGGACACCTTCAACACTCGGTGGAAGGCACGGGCCGAGAGATGTAGCTGCTGGGTCGCCTTTTGCAGCAGGCCCCTCACCCCCTCATCCATCGGACACATCTCCCTCACATTCATGGGCCCCATATCGGCATTAGAGGTGAGGCCCAGGCCCCGGAAACGTTCGAGCTGTCTCTCCCGGGCCCCCTCGACCCTCTCCCGGGCCATCCGGGACGGCTCTGCTGTGTCCGTGCCCAGCAGCTTCTCATAGTCAACCCTCGGCACCTCGACGAACATATCGATCCGGTCCAGGAGGGGACCGCTGATCCGCTTCTGGTAGCGTGCAACCAGCCCCGAGGGGCAGCTGCACTCCTTATAAGGGTCACCGTAGAATCCACAGGGACATGGGTTCATCGCCGCGACGAACATGAAGTTAGCAGGGAAGGTTACCGTCCCCTGGGCCCGGCTGATGGTCACCACCTTATCCTCGATGGGTTGCCGCAGCACCTCCAGGGTAGTGCGCCCGAACTCCGGGAGCTCGTCCAGGAAGAGGACTCCTCTGTGGCTCAGGGTGATTTCGCCGGGGCGCGGCCGTCTTCCACCACCCACAAGCCCCGCATGGGAGATGGTGTAGTGGGGAGAGCGAAAGGGACGGACCCTCATTAACGGGGTGTCCGATGGCAGGAGGCCGCTGATGCTGTATATCTTGGTCACCTCCAACGACTCCTCGGGGGTCATCCCGGGGAGGATGGTGGACAGGGACCGGGCCAGCATAGTTTTCCCACTGCCGGGCGGGCCCGTCATCAGGAGGTTGTGGGCCCCGGCCGCTGCGACCTCCAGGGCCCGCTTAACGTGCTCCTGGCCCTTGATATGGGAGAAGTCGGCCTCGACCACATTGGGCTCCGGGGTCCCGACGGCTGTGCTATCGGCCTGGTAGGGAACCATCACCACCTCGCCCCGAAGGTGGTCGACCAGGCCCGCCAGAGAGCTGATGGGGTAGATGGTGACGCCTTCGATGAGGGCCGCCTCGGCGCTATCGCTCTCGGGAACAAAGACGGTGGACAGGCCTTTATCTCGGGCCAGGGCCACCATGGGGAGGACGCCCTGGGTGTGACGCACCGACCCTTCCAGTGAAAGCTCTCCCAGGAAGAGGGTGTCGGAGACATCGGCCTCCAACTGCCCGGAGCTGAGGAGTATGCCCACGGCGATGGGGAGGTCGTAGGCGGGGCCTTCCTTCTTGAGGTCGGCGGGGGCGAGATTGACGGTGATCCGCTTCATGGGGAACTCGTACCCCGAGTTCCTTATCGCGGCCCTCACCCTCTCTCTAGACTCCTGCACCGCCGTGTCGGGCAGGCCGACAATGGTGAACGAAGGAAGGCCCGGCGAGATGTCGGTCTCCACCTCAACGATGGCCCCTTCGAGCCCGATAACGGCACAGCTTCTAGCCTTGGCCAGCATTATGCAACGCCCAATCTCTAGTCCGGCGTGAAGTCAGGCACTCTCACCTGCACCCCAGCCCTCTCCTCCTGGATCAGGTCAGTAGCGCAGTGGTCCCGGTCACCCCACCCCCGGCCCATGGCCTCCAGAAAGACCTGCTCTGTCAGGCTGGTTATGGGCATCGGCACCTGCACCTCCCGGGCCAGCTGAACGGCCAGAGACACATCCTTCGCGGCCAGTTTGAGGGCGAAGGTAGGAGGATCGAACTTGCCGGCGAACAGGTTCTTGCCCAACCCGTCGACGGGCGAGGCCTTGCCGAACATTCCACCGTGGACCGCCCGCCACAGGGTCTGGGCGTCCACCCCCGCCTTCACGCCCAGGGTGAAGCCCTCGAGGACTGCCATGTGGGCTGCCGCCGCAACGCAGTTGTGGACCAGCTTACACACCGACCCGTTGCCTATGGGCCCCGCGTACAGGATGTTCTCACCCAAGCGCTCGAGAAGCGGCTTGCACCTGTCGAAGGCATCCCTATCGCCCCCGATCATGATTATCATGGTCCTGTTGGCGGCCCCCACCTCGCCACCGCTCACCGGGGCATCCAGGACCTGGGCCCCTTTTTCCTTGAATATCGGATACATCTTTCTAGCCAGCGAAGGAGAAATGCTCGACAGGTCTACGTACACGGAGCCTTTTTTGATGCCTTCGATGATACCGTCGGGGCCCAGGGCCACGGCCTCGACCTCAGGGGGGCCTGGAAGAGAGCTCAGCACCAACTCGCTGGCCTGGGCAACCGCCTTTGGGGTATCGGCCCAGTGGGCCCCCAGCTCTTCCAGGGGCCTCACCGCTTCCCTCTGAATATCGTGGACCGTGACCTTTATCCCGTCCTCCAACAGGTTTCGCACCATCGGGCCGCCCATGGTCCCCACACCTACAAATCCTATATCCATCCCACCCTCCTTGAGAGAATATGAGTCCTCACGAATCTCATCCAACGGTTCTGCGGGACGGCTCATTATAGCAACTGCCCTTCTTGCTTGACACCCTAATATAGGAGTAATAACCTGATCGATAGCATTGTGGAGGAGGTGGGCCCGATATGGCTAAGAACGGCTTCAAGGTCATGGACTCCGACATGCACGTCATCGAGCCAGCGGACCTGTGGATGCGGTACATCGACCCGACCTTCCGAGACCGGGGTCCGAAGGGCATTGACCGGTGGATGGGAGACATGCAGCTTGATATAGACGGAGTCAAGTCGCCTCCCAACATGCCGTCGGATGCTTGGGAGGCTTCTAAAGCCCGGGAGCTGGACGAGAGATACGTCGACTCCGTCGCCAGCAACTGGGACTCGGCCTCACAGGTACGGGCCATGGATAAAGAGGGTGTAGACCTGAGTGTGCTATACCCCAGTCGCGGCCTTTACGCCCTCGCGATAGACGGGATGGACCCGCCTCTCGCTGCAGCCATAGCCCGGGCCTATAACCGTTGGATGCACGACTTCTGTGACCACGCACCCAAACGGCTCTACGGCGCTGCCATGATCTCCCCCTTCGATGCGGAGACCGCGGTTATCGAAGCACGGCGGTCGGTACAAGAGTTAGGGTTGAAGGCCATCTTCGTGAGGCCAAACATCGTCAACGGGCGCAACTGGCACGACCCTTACTACGACCCGCTGTGGAGGCAAATCCAGGACCTCGGTGTGCCCCTGGGCTTTCACGAAGGAGCGTGGGCAGGCCTCCCCCAAGTAGGGTCTCGTTTCGAGACCTACATGATGCACCACGTCTGCTGTCACCCCATGGAGATGATGCTGGCCACCGTCAGCATGATCGGCGGCGGGGTGCTGGAGCGATTTCCTGACCTGCAGGTCGGCTTCCTCGAGGGTAACTGCTCATGGGTCCCCTGGCTGGTCTGGCGTTTGGACGAGCACTTCGAGCTCTCGGGCCGTTTCGAGTCCCCGGAACTCAAACTGGAGCCCCAGGAGTACTTCAAACGACAGTGCTACGTTTCCATCGAGGCCGACGAAGAACCGGCCAGGTTTCTGGAGCAGTGCGGCCTGGAGCACACGGTGGTCTTCTCCACAGACTACCCCCATAACGACGCCAAATATCCCCATGCCCTAGACCTGTTTCTTACCATGCCCCTGTCGGAAAAGACCAAGGGGAAAATCCTCTGGGACAACTGTGCCCGCCTGTACGGGTTCAACTAGCCCAGTACCTGACAGATAGGCACTTATGTTAAGCTGGCTTGTCGCCTGGAAGGCCGAGCGAGAAGGAGGGGACTATGAAAGATGGACTCAGATTTGTAGACAGCGATATGCACATCATGGAACCCCACGACCTGTTCGAGAGGTTCCTGGACCCGGCATTTCAGGAACGGGTCACGTCCCTCATCGGTCCCGATGGCAAACCACGCCGGGGTGGCTGGGTGATCGATAATCTGGCCACGACTATGGATGTGGGGATGCAGCAATACAGGAAACCGGCTCGACCTTCCAGCACCCGGGGCCCCATACTGGGGTCTGGCACGGGCCAGCTATCCAGCTCCCGCCTGGCCGAAACCGGACGTATGGACTTCGCCATCGAGCGAGACTACGACGCTGAGGCCCAGGTCATGGCCCTGGAGATGGAGGGCATCGACATCGCTGTTCTCTATCCCACCGGCGGCCTCAGTCTCATCGCCCGTGACGACATGGACCCCCATCTCTCACTGGCCCTGTGCCAGGCCTATAACAACTGGATCCACGAATTCTGCCAGTACAGCCCCGACCAGCTGAAGTTCGCCGCCATGCTTCCCATGCACGACGT
>JADFJI010000138.1 GCA_022566235.1 Chloroflexota bacterium | reverse complement strand
GGGCTTTCCGCGGGCATGTTCCATCTGGTCACCCATGCCTTCTTCAAATCCCTCCTTTTCCTCGGGGCGGGTAGCATCCTGCATGCCGTAGGGCAGCGCCACGACATGGACATCAGGAAGCTGGGAGGCCTGTGGAGGAAGATGCCCCTGACCTCCGCCCTCTTCATCCTGGCGGCCCTGGCCCTGGCCGGCCTGCCTCCTCTCAGCGGCTTCTGGAGCAAGGACGAGATCCTCCAGGCGGTTTGGCAGGACCAAAACCCGGTTGTCCTGGTATTCACCCTGGGGGCCGCTCTTCTCAGCGCCCTGTACATGGCCCGGCTCTGCTTCATCGTCTTCTTCGGACCCCTAAAACCCGAGAACGCCGATGTCCACGAGTCTCCTGCCGTTTTTCTCATGCCCCTAGCGGCCCTGGGCGCCCTCACCCTCGTCATCGGGTTCACCGCCCCGGACTGGCTGGACAACGTCCTCCGCCTGCCCGATCCGTATACCGGGTTCACCAGTTTCCTGATAGGGGCGTCTGACCAGTTCCACCGCCACGTGGCACTGGCCGCCACCGGCAGCCTCATAGCCCTGGCGGGAATAGGAGCCGGGTGGGCCATCTATCACAGAAAGCTGGTGTCCTCTGAAGCCATAGCCCAACGCCTGTCCCCGGTGCACCGGCTGCTGGTCAACAAATACTATCTCGATGATCTGTACCAGGCGGTAATCGACCGGGTAGTCCTGGTATTCAGCGACCTGGTGGCCCGGTTCGACCGTACCTTCATCAACGATGCGGGAGTCGATGGTTCTGGAAGGTTCGTCACCGTCGCCAGCCGCATCTTACGCCTTCACGAAACGGGCCAGATATCCAATTACATCCTGGCCATCGTCCTCGGTTCGGTGATATTCATCCTGGCCATCACCCTGTCCGCTTAATAACTTAAAGGAGCCGTACCTGGATAGCTACGTTCTTATCATCCTGCTCTTTCTGCCTGTCCTTGGCGGACTGATAGCCATTGCGCTTCCCGACCACCAGCGAGAGCTGATGAAGCTGGCCATAGCCGTCATCTCCGTCCTGACCCTGGGGCTCTCCATATACATCTTCGTGGCCTTCGATAACGACCTCCAGGGCTATCAGTTCCAGACCAACAGGTACGAATGGCTATCAGACCTGGGGGTAACATTCCACCTGGGAGTGGACGGCATCGCCACCCCCATGGTGCTGCTCACCGGCATAGTGATGGTGACGGCCATATTCATGTCCTGGAACCTCAACTACAGGACCAAGGACTTCTTCGCCCTGCTCATGGTCCTGATCACGGGTGTCTACGGGGTATTCCTCTCCCTGGACCTGTTCTTCCTCTTCTTCTTCTACGAGCTGGCCGTAGTGCCCATGTACCTGCTCATCGGGGTGTGGGGCAGCACCAGGAAAGAGTACGGAGCCCTTAAGCTGGTGCTTTATCTGGTGGCCAGCAGCGTCCTGGTCTGGGTTGGGATACTGGCTATCTTTATCGAAGGCGGGTTGGGCAGCTTTAACCTGCTGGACCTGAAGGAAGCGGAGTTCGGCTCCGGTTTCCAGCGGGCCGTGTTCCCGCTCCTGATGTTCGGCTTCGGGGTGCTGGCGGGCCTCTGGCCCTTCCACACCTGGTCACCCGATGGCCACGTGGCCGCGCCCACCTCGGTGAGCATGCTCCATGCCGGAGTGCTTATGAAGCTGGGGGCCTTCGGCATCATCCGCGTGGCCCTGGAGCTGTTACCCCAGGGGGCCGAAGACTGGAAGCTGGTCCTGGTGGGCCTGGCGACGGTGAACGTCATCTACGGAGCCATAGCCGCTATGTCCCAGAAGGACCTGAAGTACGTCATCGGCTACTCCAGCATCAGCCACATGGGATATGTCCTGATGGGCATAGCTACCCTGGACCCGAGGGGCATGACCGGAGCGGTGTATCAGATGTTCTCCCACGGGATCATGACGGCCCTCTTCTTCGCACTGGTGGGGGTAGTCTACGACAGGACCCACACCCGGGACATCTCCATCCTGGAGGGGCTTTCTAAGAGGATGGGCATCACGGCCACCTTCTTCGCCGTCGCCGGCCTCACCTCGATGGGATTGCCGGGCCTCAGCGGGTTCATCGCAGAGCTCCTGGTATTCGTGGGGCTCTTCAAGACCTATCCCGTGATAGGTGTCCTGGGCGTCATAGGCGCCGCCATAACCGCCGTTTACATCCTCAGGCTCCTGGCCAAAGTCTTCTTCGGCCCCCTGGACCCCCGCTGGGAGAAGCTGCCCGACTGCTCTCGTCTCGAGGGGGCGGCCATGCTCGGCCTGGTGGCGGTGCTGATATTCGGAGGCGTGTACCCCCAGCCCTTCACCAGCATGATTGACAGCGGCGTCGGACCCATACTCCAGAGGATCTCCCTTCTGACATGAACATCGATTTCGCACTGCTGGTACCGGAGTTCCTACTCGCAGGGCTGGTCTTTGTCATGTTTGGGGTAGACCTGTTTCTGCCCGCCGATAAGAAGGCCTACCTGCCCTATCTGGGGGTTGCCGGCCTCATGGCGGTCATCGGCTCCGTCTTCAGCCTGCTTGGGGACGAGGGCTCCCTCTACGGTGGCATATTCCTGGTGGACGAATACGCCCTCTTCTTCAAGGTGTTCTTTCCCATCGTAGGAATCGTGATGATGCTGGCCTCCCGGGACTTCGTGACAAAACACCTGGAGAATCCCGGCGAGTTCTACGGCCTGGTGATGGTCTCTGTCCTGGCCATGATGCTCATGGCCTCGGCCGCTGAGCTCCTCACCGGATACATCGCCCTGGAGCTCTTGAGCTTCTGCCTCTATATAATGGCCGCCTACGCCAAGCGGGAGGCCCGGTCCAACGAGGCGGGAATCAAGTACATATTGATCGGCGCCTTCTCCAGCGCATTTCTCCTGTATGGCATAAGCCTCATTTACGGGTCCGTTGGCACAACCACCTTCACCGGAATAGCCGAGGCCCTACAGGCGGGCGACGACCTTCGTACCGCCTTTCTGGCGGGTCTTATTTTCATCGTGGTGGGCTTTGGTTTCAAGGTGGTGGCGGTGCCTTTCCACATGTGGGCCCCCGACGTTTATGAGGGGGCCCCCGTCCCCGTTACCGCTTACCTTGCGGTGGCCTCCAAGGCAGCCAGCTTCGTCTTGATGCTGCGCCTCTTCGCCACCGCCTTCATGCCCGCCCTGGACGACTGGAAGATCATCATCGCAGTGTTAGCGGCCCTGACCATGACCGTAGGCAACGTGGTGGCCATCTCCCAGAGCAGCATAAAACGGCTGATGGCCTACTCCAGCATCGGGCATGCCGGATTCATCATGGTGGGGATCGCCGCCCTCTCGGAGTCCGCCTCCAATGCCCTGATGCTCTACCTGGTGGGCTACTCGGCCGCCACCTTTGCTGCATTCCTCTGCATAATCATCTACTTCAACCTGACGGGCAAGGAGCAGATCGTCGATTTCGCAGGCCTGGCGGAGCGGTCCCCCATGCTGGCCCTGGCCCTGACCGTGTCCCTCTTCTCCCTGGCGGGGCTACCCTTCTTCGCCGGATTCACCATCAAGTTCTACCTGTTCACCGCTGCCGCCCGAGAAGGTCTTCTCTGGCTGGCGGCTATCGCCATGATCAACAGTCTCATATCCGTCTATTACTACCTTATGGTGATCAAGCAAATGTACATGAAGCCTGCCCAGGACCCTCAGGAGTCAACCACCGCGGTGGAACGCTTGAAGGTGCCCCCCGTAACTACCGCGCTACTGGCCCTGCTGATAGGAGTCGTGTTCCTGGTGGGCGTCTACCCGGCCCCCATAGTCCATCTCATCGAAGAGGCCACACCCCTCCTCTTCTCCAACGCCGCCACCTCTCTCGCATCGGGGCCCTAGAGATAAATGCAACAGCCTTCTCCTCATCGCCTTGACCCTCGATGCCCACAAGACTTAACATCTGCTCTATAGACCAGCCCGCGGCTTATGTGTGCTGGGGAGGAGGAATCATGACCCAAGCCCAGACTGTCCTGCTTGAGGTGAAGCAGTACCACGGTAGGGTTAAGAACTACATCAACGGCCAGTGGGTGGACTCCACTACCAAGGAGTGGCTGGACGTCACCAACCCGGCTACGGGCGGCGTGATTGCCGAAGTGCCCCTATCCACGGAGGAAGAGGTCCGGCAGGCTGTCCAGGCCGCCCATGAAGCCTTCAAGTCCTGGCGGGACGTGCCTCCCCCAGACCGGACCCAGTACCTGTTCGCATTCAAGAGCCTGTTGGAGGAGCACAAGGAAGAGCTGGCCCGAATCGTCACCCAGGAAAACGGCAAGTCGATAGTCGACGCCCGGGGCGAGGTGCAGAGGGCGATTCAAAACGTGGAGGTGGCCACGGGCGCAGGTTCACTGATGATGGGCTACAACCTGGAGGACATCGCCAGGGGCATCGACGAGGACTGCCTCAGGCAGCCCATGGGGGTCTTCTGTGCCATAGTCCCCTTCAACTTCCCGGCCATGGTGGCCCAGTGGTTCATGCCATACGCCATAGCCTGCGGCAACACCTACATCCTCAAGCCATCGGAGCAGGTCCCCCTGAGTCTCAATTTCTGTATCGAACTGCTCCATAAGACGGGGATTCCCAAGGGTGTTATCAATCTGGTGAACGGCGCCAAGGGCGTAGTGGATGCTCTCCTGGACAGCCCCGAGGTCAGGGGCGTTTCCTTCGTAGGCTCCACCGGGGTGGCAAAGTACGTCTACCAGAAGGCCACGGCCAACGGGAAGAGGGCCCAGTGCCAGGGTGGGGCCAAGAACTTCATGGTGGCCATGCCCGACGCCCAGCTGGACAAGACGGTGGACAACCTGATCGGCTCCTTCTACGGGGGCGCAGGCCAGCGGTGTCTGGCAGGCTCGGTGCTCCTTGCCGTGGGGGATGTCTACGAGCCCATCAAGGAACGGCTGTTAGAGGCGGCTAAGAAGATCAGGGTGGGCAACGGCCTGGACGAGAGCGCCAACATGGGGCCCGTGATCTCCAAAAAACACCAGGACAAGGTCCTGGGTTACATCGACCAGGGTGTCAAGGAAGGGGCCAAGCTCATTTTGGACGGTCGCGGGGTGTCGGTGGAGGGCTGCCCCGATGGCGCTTTTATCGGCCCTTGTGTCTTCGACGAGGTAACGCCGGACATGACCATCGCCCAGGAGGAGATCTTCGGCCCCGTGGCCGCCATCATCCGGGTCAAAGACCTGGATGAAGCCATAGGAATCATCGAGGCCAACCGCTACGGCAACGCCGCCAGCATCTTCACCTCCGACGGGAAATCGGCTCGGGAATTCAAGCATCGTGTCCCCGTCGGCAACGTGGGCATCAACGTCGGGGTGGCTGCCCCCATCTCCTTCTTTCCCTTCAGTGGCATGAAGGAGTCCTTCTTCGGCGACCTGCACGGGCAGGGGCAAGACGCCATCGAGTTCTTCACCGAGAAGAAGGTGGTCATCACCCGCTGGTTCTAACGGTACCAACAAGCAGGCTAAGACAGTCACGTGAAAGAGCGGGAGTTTAGAGGCCTCGAAAGGCGGGGGCAACACCCTCCGTCCTGCACCTGCGTCGCATGTTTCCAGGTCCAGAACGCTGCTCCTCCGCCGATGGAGAGCACGAGCAGGCCGGCGACGATGACGCCTGGCAAGATGCCGCCTGAAGGGTTCTGCTCCGGATGCATGAGTCACCTCATGACGATGTATTCCAGACAGGTGCACTAACCGAGGACGCCCTTGTTTACCCCTTCCAGGTAGGCCTGGTACGAGATGGCGAAGCCCACGATGATGATCAGTGCAGAGCTGATGACGGGCAAGGCGCGTATCCAACGGCTATCTTCGCCAATGCCCGTACGTGCGGCCAGAGTCGATTTCCCGAGAACCAGGACCACGCCGATCGAGACGAGCACCAACCCCAGCCCGAGGCTGAAGGCGAAGAGGAGGCCGATCCCGAGCACCGGCTCCTTCCTCGTGAAGGCGAGGATGATCACGACGAGACCCGCCGGACACGGAACCGCCCCGCCGCTTATCCCCAGAGAAATCAGACTCGCGAGGCGCATCCTGCGCGAATCGCCGGTGTGTGGATGGTCGTGATCGTGGGAGTGGCCGTGGTGGTCGTGGCCGTGGTCATGACCATGATGATGATCGTGATCGTGAGCCAGGTCGCGGCTTCGCCACGCCCGGAATCGTCGCGGCAACAAGAATGCGCCGATCCCACCGACCAGGACACCGGAGCCAATTCCTACCCACGTCTGGATCACCGCCTGGGTCCGATCCATCGTGGCGTAGAAGACCCATATCAGCAACAGGCCGATCGCGAAGATGCTCGCCGTGTGTGCCACCGTGGCGGCCCCGCCTAGAATGAAGGCGTCGCGAACTTTTCCCCGTGTCCCGACGAGGTAGGCGGCCACCATGCTCTTTCCATGCCCCGGTAGGAGGGCGTGCCCCGCCCCGTAGAAGGCCGCG
>JADFJI010000137.1:2983-6477 GCA_022566235.1 Chloroflexota bacterium | reverse complement strand
CCAGATCCTGCCCAGGAAAAGCCATTACTAGGTCTCGAGCACCTGGCGCCAGCACCAGGTGGTCATACTCCAGGAGCCAGGAGTGTTCTTCGTCGGCCAGTCCCAGAACTGGCGTCCCTATCTGGCGGCTGTTCTCCTGGTTTCTGAAGCTTCCCCATACATAGATCCCCAAGAGCACCTCGACACCCTTCTCCTGGGCCCCCTGAAGCAGCTCGTTGGAGGAGACTACCCTTTGCAACATCAGCCCCTTATCCCTCACTGTCGGCATCATCCTCTGGCCGAAGAATAAGGGGATGTCCAGGCCCATCATTGACATGTCTATCGGGTTCTCGTCTATCAGCGTGACACCAAGTGCGGCCTCAGCGGCCGCGATGGCTGCTGAGGCCCCCGCCGGCCCTGCACCCACCACCACGACTTGCGAGCTCTCCATCATAATCTCCCTGAAACTGCCCTCGTCCCCGTTTTTACTCGCCGGGATGAGTGCCTGAATTTTACCTTCCCGTCCCTGGCAGGTCAATTTGTCAATTCCAGGGCCGGTACGGACTTCAAGGGGCATTTTGTCTCCCTTTGCCCAGTATCGACAACCGTTTGGGGGACGGCTATAATGCCGTGACTAGGGTCCTTTGGGCATGGTGGACAGCGGGAGGTATGTGCCGTGAAATTTGGAGCGTTTTTCCTGAACCAGTCCCCGGAGATGAGGCCGTCTGACGAGGTCTTCGGACGGTCTATCGAGATGGCGGTGGCCGCCGATCAGCTTGGCTTCGATTCTGTGTGGCTGGCGGAACACCATTTCTCCAGCTACGGTTACTGCTCCCACCCCCTGCTCATGGCGGTCAAGATCGCCGAGCGCACGAAGAATGTTCGCATAGGCATCGCCGTAATGGTGATTCCATTCTTCCATCCCCTGCGGCTGGCCGAGGATATTGCCATGGCGGACCAGTTGATGGACGGGCGCCTGGACCTGGGGATAGGAAGGGGCTACCAGCCCTTCGAGTTCGACCGGTTCGGCGTGCCCATTGAGGAGAACATGGAGCGCTTCAACGAAATCATGGACATAGTGACCCGGTGCCTCTCCGAGGACGGGGTTTCCTACCAAGGGAAGTACTTCCAGTTCCCCACGACTCACACCTTCCCCCGGCCCATTCAGAAGCCCCACCCTCCTTTCTGGCATGCGGGCAGCAGCACAACGAGCATGAAGTTGAGCGCCGAGCGAGGCTACCACTGCATCAGCTCGGGGCCGCTGGAACAGCTCAAGGAGAACAGTACCGTCTATAACCAGGCCCTGGCCAGCCACGGGTGGGGGCCCCGGGAGTTCGCCATCCTCCGTCACACCTTCTTGTCCTATGATCCTGAGGAGATCGACAAGCAGTACGACAACGCCATGTACGTGCGCAGGACGGCCGGCCACCTCCGGGCCGGCACGGAGAAGGTGATCAACGGGCGGGCTTTTCCGCAGCCATTGCCTGATGAGGCGTCTCGTGAGGAGTTCCTCGAGACCACCCTTCTCATGGGCAATCCCGAAGAGTGTCTGGAGAAGATCGAACGGTTCCGGGACCAGGCGAACGTTACGTATCTGCTCTGCCAGTTCGACATCGGAGGGCTGGAGACAGACAAGGCCATGGCCTCCATGGAACTCTTTGCCAGAGAGGTGATGCCCAGGCTCCGGGAAGCCGAAAAGGCCGAGGCCCCGGGAGCCGCTTCTTAGGGCAAGCAGATTTCATCAGGAACCGACTCGGACTTGAAAAAAGGGGGAGCGAGTTGACCAAAGAGCGTATCGTATATCTGAACGGAGAGATGGTGCCCGAGAGCGAGGCCAAGGTCTCGATTCACGACCGGGGTTTCAAGCTGGGGGACGCCGTCTTCGATAATACCCGGACCTTCAACGGCGAGGTCTTCAAGGTCAGAGAGCACCTGGACCGGCTATACAGGTCCTGCAAATACCTGCGTCTCGACCCGGGCATGAGCAAGGACCGGATGGCCGAGCTGACCCACCAGGTGGTGGACGCTAACCTGCCCCTGCTGGAGGAGGGAGGGGACTACTGGGTGATCCAGCGGGTGACCCGGGGCGTCGACCCACCCTCCCACAACGCCGCCGATGCCACCGGCTGCACCGTGATCATACAGTGCGACCCGATCCCCTTCACCCAGCGGGCCACCCTCTACCGGGACGGCATACGGGTGATTACACCATCGATTCGCCGCACGCCACCTTCCTCGCTGAGCCCCAGGGCCAAGACCCATAACTATGTGAACATGGTGCTGGCGGACCTGGAGGTCAGGGCCCAGGACCCCGATGCGTGGGCCGTCCTCCTGGACATCAACGGGAACCTGGCCGAGGGTACAGGTAGCAACATCTTCCTGGTGAAGGACGGGGCTATCTACACTCCCCAAGACCGGTACACGCTGGAGGGGATCAGCCGGCAGACGGTGCTGGACCTGGCCCACGAGATCGGCATAGAGACTGTGGAGGGGGACATCGATCTGTTCGACGCCTACAATGCCGACGAGGTCTTCATCACCTCCACCAGCCTGTGCATCTGCCCCGTGTCCAAGATAAACGGCGCTCCCATCGCCGACGGCAACATCCCCGGCCCCGTCACTGCGAGACTGGAGAGGGCCTACAGCGGGTTTGTGGGGGTAGACATCTTCCAGCAGTACCTGTCCAGGCTTCAGTAAGGCCTCCACGGCCGATCAAGAGGCTGGGTGCGGCATCGAGGTGGCCAGGCAGCTTAAGTCCTCTTTGGCAACCCTTAAGCGATAAGGACGCCGGTATATCTGGAGAATAAGGTCGAGACCGCCTAATCGGGAGTCTCGACGGGGCAGGTAAAAACCACTACCTAACAGCGTAGACCCAATCAGCGGGCTCAACCAAATCTATACGATAAGGGAGGTGGCAATTGGGGCGCTTCAGCGCACAGATTCGAATAGGTGCACCCAAGGAGAAGGTCTGGGAGGTGCTCGCTGACCTTGGCAGCATCCACAAGTGGAACCCTGGAGTATCCCACTCCTACTCCACTTCGGAAAACCAGCAGGGAGAAGGGGCTACCAGACACTGCGATATCCAGAACCCCAAGGGATATCTGGAGGAACGGGCCCTAGATTGGAGCGAGGGAGAAGGCTTCAAGATCGACATCTACGACAGCAACTTCCCCATCAAGAGAAACCTCATCCAGTTCTCCGTTAGGGCCGATGGGGACGGCACCATCGTCGAGGTGTCCCCGGACTACAAGTTCAAGTTTGGCCTTCTAGGTTCTGTATTGGACCTGCTGATACTCGGCCGTCAGTTACGGAAGGGGATGGCCGGCCTCCTGGCCGGACTGAAATACCATGTGGAAACGGGTGAGCTGGTAGGCGACAAGGTTCCAATCTCGTCGTAGCGGCCAAGGCCCGCTGATGCCAGAGGGCCACGTGGCCCGACACTTCCCTGCCCAGGAGTTGGCCCGCGGGCGCCCGCGGGGTGTAAAGTTCGATATCCCTTCAAACGTCCGGAGGAG
>JADFJI010000137.1:0-2973 GCA_022566235.1 Chloroflexota bacterium | reverse complement strand
AGCTGGTCGCCGATAAGGTTCCAATCTCGTCGTAGCGGTCCATATCGCAAAATGCCACGCTTGTTACCCGAGGCCTGGGCCCTGATCCTTGTAGCCAACGAATCGCTTCCGGCCGATGACCACGTGGTCCAACACTTCTAATTCCGGGAGTTGGTCAGCCTGGGTCAGCTGGGTGGAAAGTTCGATATCCCTTCAAACGTCCGTAGGAGGTATTCCGATGACTGTCAAATGTAAAGTCCTTCATGCGAAAGAGATCGAAGATGGGATGGTTGACGGTTCAGACAACTTGTCTCGAAGACACTGGATGTTAGGCAAGGGCACGACAGAGAACTCGTTCGCCGGAATATGGCACCACGAACCAGGGTGTAGACTTCCACAATATGGCTGGAAGTGGCATGACGATGAGGAAATCGAATACATCGTGCAAGGTGAAATGACCCTGATGATTGCCGATGCTGAGGGGAATCAGGTGGAGTCCCACGACCTCAGGAAGGGAGACCTATTTTTTATTGGAAAAGGGGTAAAACACGCATCCGAGCTCACAGGCAAAGAGACCTGCATAGGGCTCCTGTTCTGCCCAACGGCCTACGAACTCCCCCAGGGCCAGCCGGCCTGGAGTGATCAAACCGAAGATCCGGCAGGTTGGACGGATAAGAAAGCGAAGTTCTAATAACGTAAGGGACAATCTACGCAGCCACCTACAATCGACTGGTCCTGAGCTTGCCTGTCTTGATCTTAGTCGAAGGATCGAAGTGCGAAGTGGTGTTCGAGGCAGAGGATATGTTCACCGCAGAGGATCGGAAGGATTATCGGTGGGCCGACGAAAGCACTGGCTCGGGCCACGTGCGGAGGGTGGAGGAAGTTGTCAATGGCGCAGATTGCTTGCACTAAATGTGGTGTTTCTCTCGATCCTGGAGCACAATTTTGTACAAATTGCGGGACGCGAGTAACCCCTCTGGCACGAGGGAGCGAATCATCAGCTGGTGCCCAGGCCGACGTACATGTCAGGTGCCAATATTGTGGCCATGAGTTCATTGCCAAAGGACCCATTACAGAAGGGTCTACTGTGCGATGTAAGCGATGCAGACGCGACTCAGACTTTGCTCAGGCCTTCTATCATTCGACACCTCCAGTCGACACTGATTCTGTACGTTTAAATCTCAAATATGGTGAAGAAGAGTCGCTACCGGGATCCGATCCCGTCAATAATCGGCTGTTGTTACTTGTTAAGTGGCTTTTTGCCATACCCCTCTACATCGGAATGTTTTTCTACGGCATTGTCGCGTTTATTGCAGTCTTCCTTGCCTTTTGGGCCATCCTTGTTACCGGCCGTTTCCCTGATGGTCTATTTAATTTTGTAAAGGGTTATTTGCAATATCAGTACAGGGTCTATTCATATTTCCCACTGCTCCTTACCAACCATTGGACTCCTGACGATGATCATCCCCTTGAGATTGAATTAGATTCTCCCCTCGATCTCTCTCGTTTAGCGCTGGTCTTTCTAAAGTTGCCCAGTTTTCTGCTTGACGTAGTTGGCGCTCTCATAGGGTTTGCTTTTATAATCCTGTTCCTTATCGCCGTTCCTGTGTGGTGGATTATTCTAGTGACCGGAAGATACCCCAAGGGATGGCTAGCGCCGACTAAGGCGTTACTTCAGTGGCATTTTCGTGTGACGACTTGGCAATGGCTCATGAGAGACGAAGTAAACCTATTCGGCACAACAACCGGGGTCAGGGTGGCTGTGATCATTGGGATAGTGGGCGCGTTCATCCTGGGAATACGAGACTGTTCTGTCGGAATATAAAACGGATTTTCCTAACTGGATCATCGAACGGGGGATTCCGGACAGAAAAGAGCTGTTAATTAGTTTTCTGCCGCTAAAGCTCCAGTAAGCCGAAGGCCACGGCGTATTCGCAGCCGGCCCTCTCTCCGGTCTCCGCGGCGCCCCACCGCAGGTACTCCTCCGGGTCGAAGTTCTGGGACAGGTTATCGATGTACACCTTGTGCTCCCTCAGCGACGCCACCCCTCTCTCGATGGAGTCTGTCACATCTACCGCGTGAGTAGATTTTGGCGGGTGGGATATGAAGATCATCTTCACGCCGTCCCAGGGCTCGTATCCCTCCTCCAGCAGTTCGGGGAAGATCCACCGGTTGCCCGCGTCCCGGGCCGCGTCCAGTGCCGCTATCCCCACCGAGCGATGGTCGGCCATGTTGAAGGACCCGCCGCCCCAGGTCATCTCGTAATTGCCGTTGATTATCACATCGGGCCGGTGCCGCCGGATCACGCGGGCTATGTCCCGACGAAGGGGCAGCCCGTACTCCACCACCCCGTCTTTGTAGTCCAGGAACTCGACGGTGTCTACCCCCACGGCCCTGGCGCTTGATATCTCCTCCTGGACCCTCAATCGGGCCGTCTCCTCGGGTTTGATCGAATCTATTCCCGCTTCGCCCTTAGTAACGATCAGATAAAAGACCTCTTTGCCCTGGGAAGTCCAGCGGGCGATGGCGCTGGCCGTACCGTATTCCAGGTCGTCCGGGTGTGCGGCCACGGCCAGGGCCCTGTGCCATTTTTCCGGGAGCTTGAGCAGTTTCGATTCCTCTGCCACGGGTCACCTCGTTTCCCTCTTAATCTCAATTTCGATATCGTTAATGGAGAGCTGCTACTTTTTGAGATGCCATTACCCAACCTTTTGCGAGAGTATATACTAACACCCAGCGATCATGGATAGACCAACTGACCTGCCGTTAGCCCCCTATCGGGCCCTGGACTTGACGGAGGGGGGATACAACTGGTGCGGAAAAGTCCTGGCCGATCTGGGGGCCGATGTCATCAAGGTGGAGCCGCGTCAAGGGAGCCCCACCAGGTTTCGGGGCCCTTTCTACAAAGCCCAGCCCCATCCCGATGGCGGTCTTTTCTGGCGCGCCTACTGTCTGAACAAGCGAAGCATCACCCTGGACCTGGAAGAACCCGAG
>JADFJI010000136.1 GCA_022566235.1 Chloroflexota bacterium | reverse complement strand
CTCCAAGATCCCCCTGGGCGGAGGGGTGGACCGGCACGAGAACATAGGCGAAGGACATATCGGCATGGACGGCTTCCATGTGATCATGTCCCACCCCGCCTTCCGAGACGTGCCCTTTCTCCTGGAGGTCCCGGGCTTCGAGAAGAAGGGCCCCGACCGGAAGAACATAGATATACTCCACTCCATCTATGAGGCCACGACCCGGGGCTGAACCCGGGGCTCAGGCCTTCCGCTATTTCGTTCCTCGTTCCATCTATACCCCAATATCTGGTAATTGGCCCCCTTGTATTTACAACATTTTGTGTATTGTCGTATAATCGGTCTATGATTCGGGCCATCAAATGGTGGGGAGAGTCGGGGACTGGAAAGACCAAGGGCCTGCCCGGCATCGCGTTGATCGGGATGCCGGTCCTGCTGGTCATGCTGGTGCTGAGCGGGTGTGGCGGCGACCAGAAGGGGGGAAAGATGGTCTACACCTCCCAGGAAGAGGGCATCCAGAACATCTACCTGGTCGATCCCGGCAAGAACCCTCTTAACCTGACCGACAGCCCTTCCAAGGATTCTTCGCCCCGCCTATCCCCTGACGGGAAGATGGTGGCCTTCGTTTCCGAAAGGAACGGCAAGCGAGATGTCTTCGTAATAAACATCAAGGGCCAGGGCCTGGTCCAGATCTCCGATGGCACGGGCAACGTCTCCTCGCCCCGGTGGTCCCCTGATGGTGAGATGCTCGCCTATCTATCTACCTCGGAGGAAGGGGCAGTCCATATCTACCTGACCGATGTGGAGGACCCCAGTCCCCATCGCCTGACCGTCGGGTCTACGGACGAGGGCCCCCCGGCCTGGTCCCCCGATGGCCGATGGATCGCCTTCTCCCTGACCGACGACGAGGGCGAGGGACTGGGCATATTCCTCAGGAATCCGGGTGGAGTAAACCAGATCCCCCTGACCGAAGGCCCCGATTTCCTACCGTCCTGGGCCCCCGATTCCAAGGCCATCGTCTTCCAGTCGACCCGCTCAGGCAATGATGATATCTATGTGGTCGATGTGATTGAGGAGAACATCGCCATAGAGCCCCGGCGGCTGACCAACAACCCCGAGGCCGACCTGACGCCGACCTGGTCCCCCGATGGGAAATGGATCGCCTTCATCTCGGAGAGGGATGGTAACCCGGAGATTTACCTGGTCAGCCTAGATGGAACCCTCTTGAAGCGCCTGACCATAAACGAGGCCAGCGAGGAGGACGTCGCCTGGTCCGAAGATGGAAGACTGGCCTTTGTGTCCCACCTCCACGGCAACGCCGACATATTCATCATGGACTCCGACGGCGGCAATCAGTCCCAGATAACCCTGGACCCGGGCCCCGATACCCAGCCCCACTGGTAAGCGGGCCCGGGTCCAGGGCCGGCCCTGAATACCGCCTCCCCTTAGATCGGGTCTATGCCCTCAGGCCCCGCAGGGTCCCCATCAAGATCCCCATCTGGCCCAGGGTCTCCTGACCCTTGGATGTGATCCGAAACCGTCCCTCCATGGTCCTCTCGATAAGTTCTTGAGAAGAGAGGCTGGAGACGTATTTCTTCAACAGGGTATAGCTGAGGTTACTTCGGTACATGATGGCGGTTTTGTTGACCCCTCCGTTGTCACACACACGAAGGATATCGTAGACGATCTCCGCCGAGGACCGACGCCCGTTCATCGCTGTGCTAACCATGTCTAACTCCCGCAAACCGTCCAGCTTCCAGTGTCCAAACCGTCCCTTTCCAGTGATGGGGCCGCCCGGCGATGCGGCGGGGCCCCTCACTGATCCTGATGCTGCCGGATGCTTTAATCTGCTTTAACTGATGATAGGCCCCGGGACACGGGTGTAAAAGCGGCTCAGCCTGTAATTGAAGTGAGGCCACCACCCAAAAAAACTGAGGAAAATCTTGGGGGTATTGTTAAGTTAGCGGGTTGATAGCTTCTCCTGCACCCCTTGACCCCGGGATAAAGGCCTGGTAAACTGGGGCTATACCCATACCCCCTGGGTGGGGGTCTGAAGGACAAGAACATGAAACCGGAGACCAAGGACGAGTGCCTCAAGCGCCTCAGCTACATAGAGGGGCACGTCGACGGGGTGCGGCGGATGGTCCAGCAGGACAAATACTGCGTCGATATCCTGAAGCAGACCTATGCCGTTCGCAAGGCTATAGAAAAGCTGGAGCTTCTCATGCTGGGCAGCCACATGGACACCTGCGTGGTCCCGGGCATAAGGGACGGCAGGGAGGAACAGATCGTGGGTGAGCTGATGGAGCTGTACAAGCTGGCGGACAACTGAACCCAGGGCCCCGGTGTCGCCATCGTGAAGTTCTGGATGGGCATGGGCCCCTGAGCATGGATGAATGGAGGAGCTATGGGAATCCTGGATATATTTCGCAAGAAGCCAGAGCTTGCCAAGGACCCGGTCTGCCACATGTCGGTGGACGTGGCCAAGGCCCGGGCCACCAGCCAGTTCGAGGGCGAGACCTTCTATTTCTGCGCCCCGGGCTGCAAGCACATGTTCGACGAGGACCCGTCTAAATACATAGGGTCGGAGAAGCCAGCCGTAGAGATGTAAAAGATGGGAGCCGTCCCGCTCGTGGTGAGCCTGTCGAACCATGAGCAGGATCAATATAGCCGTCCTTAGACAAACTCAGGACGAACGGTTTTTAGCAACATGATTGATGAAATCGCAGTAGGTGCCGGGGCCCTGGCCTTCGCCCTCCTTCTCATCTGGTTCTTCTTCGCCAAGAGAGAGAAGCCTACACCTTTGGCCCAGGTCGAAGGGCCTGTCCTGAGCGAAGTCGAAGGGTCGCGGGCCCCTGGCAAGGCGGAACCTGAGGCCCAGGACCCGGTGGCCTCACTCGAGACCCTAAATGACACCACACTAACGCTTCAGGGGATGACCTGCGCCTCCTGCGTCCTCGCCATCGAGAAGGCCCTCGTGCGCACCCCCGGAGTCCTCAACGCCAGCGTCAATCTGGCAACGGAGAGGGCCACGGTCCGGTACGACCCCCAACAGGTGGTCGAGGCGGAGATGGTCAAGTCGGTGGAGGCGGTAGGGTACGGGGCCAAGGTGATCTCGGACGCAGAGGATGCCAGCGAGGCCCAGGAGCGGGACCGGGCCAGGCATCTCCGCATGCTCACTATCAAGATGATGGTCGGCTTTCCCATCGCCGTATTTCTGTTCGTAGGCAGCAGCGGCGATCTGCTCAACTGGAACCCCGGGTTTGCGGCCAACAACTATCTCCAGTTTGCACTGGTCCTCCCCGTCCAGTTCTGGGTGGGATGGCAGTTCCTGGCCGCTGCGTGGGCCACTTTCAGGCACCGCTCGGCGGACATGAACACCCTCATCGCCGTGGGGACCCTGGCCGCATTCTCCTTTAGCACCGTCGTAACCTTCGCCGGGGATATACTGCCGGAGTCCATCGAGGGCAAGGTCTATTTCGACACTGCGGCCATCATCATCAGCCTCATCCTGCTGGGCCGGCTACTGGAGGCCCGGGCTAAGAGCCGCACCTCGGCAGCCATCAAGAAGCTGATTGGCCTCCAGGCAAAGACCGCCCGGGTGGTACGGGATGACCAGGAGATGGACATCCCCCTGGAGGAGGTCCTGGTAGGCGATACTGTTATCGTCAAGCCCGGTGAGAAGGTGCCCGTAGACGGGGAGATACTGAAGGGCTCCTCCTCCATCGACGAGTCCATGGTCACCGGGGAGAGCATTCCGGTGGACAAGGGTCCCGGCGACCCGGTAATCGGCTCGACCCTCAACACAACCGGCTATTTCCAGTTCAGGGCGACCAAGGTAGGGCGGGATACCGTCCTGGCCCAGATCGTCAAGCTGGTGCAGGAGGCACAGGGGTCCAAAGCCCCGATCCAGCGTCTGGCCGACCGGATTGCCAGTATCTTCGTCCCGGTGGTGATGCTCATCGCCACGGGCACCTTCGCCATCTGGTTCATCGTCGGGCCCGATCCCCAGGTGACTCACGCCCTGGTCAGCACCGTGGCGGTCCTGATCATCGCCTGCCCCTGCGCCCTGGGCCTGGCTACCCCAACCTCCATCATGGTGGGCACAGGCAAGGGGGCAGAGCAAGGGATACTGATAAGGAGCGCCGAATCCCTGGAGACCGCCCATCGCCTGGATACTATCATCTTCGACAAGACGGGCACCCTGACCAAGGGGCAGCCATCCCTTACCGACGTGATACCAAGGGAAGGCTACACCGAGGACCATGTGCTCGCCCTGGTGGGATCGGCGGAGCTGGGGTCGGAGCACCCCCTGGGCCAGGCAATAGTCCGGGGCGCCCGAGAGCGAGGCCTTGGGCTGGACGACCCCGGGGACTTCGAGGCCGTCCCGGGCCAGGGAATCAGGGTGCGGGTCAACGGATACCAGGTGGCAGTGGGTAACGATAAGCTGATGAGCGATCTCGGCGCTTCCCTGGACGGCCTGGGGGACGTATTCTCGGAGCTGGCGTCGGCGGGCAAGACCCCTATGTACGTGGCGATCGATGGGAAGCCCGCGGGCGTCGTGGCGGTGGCCGATACCCTGAAGGAGGATACCATCGAGGCCGTCAGGGCCCTGGGGAAAATGGGGATCCAGGTGGTGATGATGACGGGGGACAACCGGCGCACCGCCCAGGCGATAGCCCGGCAGGTCGGCATCGACACAGTCCTGGCCGAGGTGCTGCCCCGGGACAAGGCCTTGGAGGTGCGAAGGCTTCAGGCCGAGGGCAGGATGGTAGGGATGGTCGGGGACGGCATCAACGACGCCCCGGCCCTGGCCCAGGCCGACGTGGGCATCGCCATCGGCGGCGGCACCGACGTGGCAATGGAGGCGGCGGACATCACCCTGATGACGGGAAGCCTCCACGGGGTGGTCAACGCCATCCGGCTGAGCAAGGCTACCATGAGGAACATAAAGCAAAACCTCTTCTTCGCCTTCGTATACAACACCGCCGGCATTCCCATAGCCGCCGGCCTGCTGTTCCCCTTCATAGGGCTTCTGCTTAACCCCGGCATCGCCGCCGCGGCCATGGCCTCCAGCTCCCTCTCAGTGGTCTCCAATGCCCTCCGCCTCAAGAGGTTCAAGGGGTAGGGCACCCCATTGGACCTCTCGTCTATAAGGCCCCTGGCTGTGGACTCCTTAGATTCTATCTTTGCGGCCACGCCTTCGGGCATGAGGCTGTCTGAAGTGCAGATCGCGGACAATTTCCCCATGTCCGGTACCACCGTTAGCCAAGGTTGCCCTTCGACTGACATCCAGACCCTGGCGATAACGAAGCAAATGAGAAAGCTCACGGTCACTCCCACCAACGGCACGGTATTCGCGCCAGGCGACGAACCGATTCTCATTGGCTCCAACTCCCAACTGGGGTCGTTGGAGAACAAAGGGTGACTTCTACGCCTCATGATAAAGCCGACACTCGGAATCGTCTCCTGGCGATCTTCGCCCACCCCGACGACGAGTCCTTCGGCCCCGGCGGCACTATAGCCAAATACGCTTCTAAAGGCGTCGAGGTGACTTTGATAGTGGCTACCAGGGGTGAAAAAAGCACCCTGGGAGAGTCCTCCCAATACAGTGTCGCTGAGTTAGGGGAAATGCGGGAAGGCGAGCTACGCTGCGCTGCCCAGGTCCTGGGCATTAAGGAGATAAGGGCCCTGGGATATCGGGATACTCAAGTGGCCCAGGTTGACACTCAAGAACTCCGGGCTGTCTTTTCTGAGGCCATAGCTGAAGTGCAACCAGATGTAGTGTTGACCTTCGACCCCAGAGGAATAACGGGCAATCCGGACCACATGGCGGTTACAAAAGCGGTCTCACTGGCTTTCTCAGATGTTTATGGACTTGCGACAAGGGGGCAGCGGCCTCAAAACCGTCTGTACTATTGGACAATCCCTGAGGCCATCGCCAGACATCTGCGTGACCTATCGAACATTCCCTTTGTGGGGGCATCAGACGAGTCCATCACTACTGTCATAGACGTTTCCGACTTTAAGGAGCGTCAATGGCAGGCCATAGCCTGCCACCAAAGCCAGAGTAATCCCGTGCCCCTGGTGTTGAAGGAGCGACTGTACGCCCAGAAGGGTCAGGAGTCCTTCGTCCTTCATGGCGTCCAAAAGCCAGGCGGCGCAATCGGCACCGATCTCTTTGCCGATTAACCTTCTCTCTGGGTAACCACATCAATGCCAAGATACTGACCCGTGTCCCTTTCATGGGCCCCAAGTAGGTGGACCAGTAGACCAAGCCTACCAACAATCCTCGTCCCACGATGTTTTCCAGGGCAGGGTGCCGCATGGGCCTCTCGGCCACACCGCACAGAGGTGTACCCTTTCCCCATCCGTCCCTAGTACCTGAAATACTCCGGATTCACCTGTGATATATTGCGCATCGAGTAATCTAATCGAGCAGTTGAGCACACGACACTTTTTAGGCCAGTTTGAAAAAAGGGAGAAAAGGGGGTTCCAATCCCGACATGTCGGG
>JADFJI010000135.1 GCA_022566235.1 Chloroflexota bacterium | reverse complement strand
CGACCGAACGTTATGCTAACTTACGAAAGTGAGTACTAGTGATTCGTTCCGAGTGGTCACTGGCTGCTAATGGTCCGCCCTTTAGCAATTGAGCAATTGCCTGCTATCCTATCGAGACCAGGGGCCTGACTTCTCGGGCGAAGCGCTCCATCGACTCCAAGATCTCTCCAAGGCTGCCGGTCCTGAAGGAGAAGAGGAAGTAGTCCACGCCGGCGTCTCGGTAGCGCCCCAGGTCCTCAGCGATCTCCTGAGGGCTCCCCGTCAGGAGCCGCCGGCCACCGGCGGAGGCCCCGTCGGCGAAGGCGATTTCACTGCTGAAGCAGACCTGCACCGCTCCCGGGTCACGGCCCGCCTTCTCCGTCATCTCTCGAAGCCTTTCGATCTTCACTCGAAGCTCGTCGGGCTCCAGGCCTGCGGTGCCCCTGAGGCCTATGGGGAGCCAGGCGTCGCCTAACCGGGCCGCTCGCCTCATGGCCGGTCCGCTGTGGCCCCCAACCCATATGGGCGGGCCGGGCTTTTGCAGGGGTTTGGGCGAGAACTTGAACCCCGATACCTGGTAGTGCTTCCCTTCGTACACCGGGTCATCCTTGGTCCAGAGCTCCCTGAACAGCTCGATGTATTCGTCGGTAACGGAGCCCCGATCAGAGAAAGACGGCGACCCCATGGCCTGGAACTCCTCCTCCATCCAGCCGGCGCCGATTCCCAGGATAACCCGCCCCCCCGAAATATAGTCCAGGGTGGAAACTATCTTGGCCGTTAGCAAGGGATTTCGGTACGGCAGGACAAGGACATGGGTCCCGAGACGGATGTGCTGAGTCGAACCCGCCAGGTAGGCCAGCGTGGTCAAAGCCTCGCAGTAGGGGGAGGACGGGTCGAAGGGCAGCTCCCCCGAGTCGCTGTAGGGATAAAGGGGGGCTATGCTGGTGGGGATGACTATATGATCGCTGACCCAGACGGAATCGTAGCCCAGGCTTTCGGCCAGCAGGGCCATCATGCGAAGGTTCTCCGGGGTCGCAAGCTCGCCCCTGTTGGGGATGGTGCAACCGAAGGGCATGGCTGTTCTCCTTTACGAAGGGGTATCCCAGTGGCTGGCCTGGATTATACAGCAGCGGCCCAGGGTATTCATGGGTCCATGTTAGCCCTGCCTGAGACCCCGTATGGCGGATAGCGCTTAGTCCCTAAAATATTGTGTCATCGCTACGAATGGAGACCGTTCGTCCTGAGCTTGTCGAAGGACGAGCGGTCATATACCGTCCATGGTTCGACACGCTCACCACGAACGGTAACTATGCTTTTCATCCTCCGTAGCCCTTCCCCACTCGAAGGACTCAGGGGTGACAAAAAGGGCCGTTATTTATCGAACCGGCCACTAGTTAGTCCACGGTGGGGATTTGGTTCAAAACCTGCACACGGGGCCAGCTATTCGGTAGGGAACATGGTGAGCTGGGAAGATTCCTGGAAGTTGGTAACGCCGACTCCCAGCAGGCGGAACTCGAGCCCGGGCCGCAGCTCCCGCCTCATCAGGTCTCGGGCGACGCGAAAGATGGTCTCAGCATCGTCCGTGGCGCTGTTGAAGGTCTGCTGTCTGGTGAAGGTGGTGAAGTCCGCCAGGCGCAGCTTCACCCATATGGTCTTGCCCCGCAGCTCCTCCTTGCGAAGCCTGACGGCCACCTCCTGGGCCAACTCCTCCATCTTTTTCTCCAGGGCCGTCCGCTCGCCGACATCCTTGGGCAGGGTAACCTCGGAGCTGACGGACTTGGTCTCCCTGAAGGGCTCGACCCGGTCCTGCTCCAGGCCCGAGGCCCGCTCCTTCAGCTCCGGGCCCCGCTTGCCAAAGGTGCGGCTGAGCCATACCAGGTCGCTGTCGGCCAGCTCCCCGATGGTCTTAATGCGATGGTGTTTAAGTATCTCGGCGGTCTTGGGCCCCACTCCCCAGAGAAGGTCAACGTCCAGCGGGTCCAGAAAGCTCCTCTCGTCACCCGGCTTTATCAACATCAAGCCATCGGGCTTGGCAAGCTGAGAGGCGATCTTGGAGATGGTCTTGGTCGACCCGCCGCCGACGGTTATCACCAGGCCCGTTTCCTCTTTGACTGCGGCCTTCAGCCCGCGGGCCACCTCTTCCAGCATGTCGGAGGGCACCTGGCGGCTGATATCCAGGTAGGCCTCGTCCAGGGACAGGGGCTCTACCAAGGGGGTCAGACGGTGGAAGATTCCCATCACCTGGCCGGATACCTCTCGATAGCGACTGAACCGGGGCAAGACCTGGACAATCTCCGGGTACAGCCTCACGGCAGTCCGCATGGGCATGGCGGAGTGGATACCGTACTTGCGGGCCTCGTAGGAAGCGGCTGCCACCACCCCCCGCCCCGATACGGATCCACCCACCACCAGGGGCAATCCCCGATATTCGGGGTTGTCCAGCTGCTCCACCGATGCGTAGAATGCATCCAGATCGGCGTGTAGTATGTATCGCCAGGGGGCTCTGGGCATAGGTCTATTGTACCCAAGTTGGCGACGGCTTAAAAAGGCCGTCTTGACAGGTTGCACCGTCGGCTCGACAATAGTTGTTACCCCCGCGGGAAAGGATGCCCCGGGGAAAAGGAGGAATCATGACTAGGGCGGTTATCGTTAGTGGGGCCAGGACACCTGTAGGTAAGTTTGGGGGGGCCTTTAAAGACTACTCGGCGTCGGAGCTAGGCGCAGCGGCCATAAAGGCCGCTCTGGAGAGGGCCGATATCGACCCGGCCATGGTAGACGATGTATTTATGGGCACGGCCCTTCAGGCATCTGAGAACGGCTATTCCAGCCGGCTGGCGGCCCTGAAAGCCGGCATCCCAGATGAGGTGCCGGCCATAGCCATAAACCGGCAGTGTTCCTCGGGCCTGGAGGCCATCAACGTAGCCGCCCAGTTCATAAGGGCCGGAGAGGCGGATATCGTGGTGGCCGGAGGCGCGGAGAACATGAGCCAGGCCCCATACGTGTTGCGAAACATAAGGTGGGATGGGCTGAAACTGGGCAATGGCGTGACTGAGGACTCGCTGGTCGAAGGCCTCAGCTGTCCCGTGAATCACTACCATATGGGCGTGACGGCGGAGAACATAGCCAAGAAGTTTGAGGTGGGGCGAGAAGAGCAGGACCAGATGGCCGTGATGAGCCACCAGCGAGCCATAAGGGCTATAGAAGAGGGGCGATTCAAGGACCAGATAGTGCCCATCTCCGTGCCTCAACGCAGGGGCGACCCCGTGGTTGTGGACCGTGATGAGCAGCCCCGGGCCGATACGACCCTGGAGCGACTGGCAAGCCTGCGCACAGTGTTCCAGAAGGACGGCACCGTCACGGCAGGTAACGCCTCCGGCATCAATGATGGGGCTGCGGCCGTGGTGATGATGTCCGAGGAAAAGGCGAAGGAGCTGGGACTGAAACCCCGGCTGGCCTGGCACTCTCGGGCCGTGGTCGGTGTGGACCCGGCCATCATGGGCATGGGGCCGATACCCGCGGTCAGGAAGCTGCTGAGCAAGACCGGCCTGAGTCTGGACGACATAGACCTCATCGAGCTCAACGAGGCTTTCGCCGCCCAAGCCATCCACTGCATCAGGGAGCTGGGCCTGGACCAGGAGATCACCAACGTTAACGGCAGCGGGATATCCATAGGCCACCCGGTCGGGGCCACCGGCGCCATCATGACGGTGAAGATCATGGAGGAGCTGGAGCGGCAGGACAAAGAGATGGGCCTGGTGACCATGTGTGTCGGCGGCGGCCAAGGGTGCGCCACCATCTTCCAGCGCCTCAACTAAGGTCCGGCCCCGGCGATGGTGACCCGTGCTGGTCGGCCACCCATTTTTAGACACGCCTCAATCGACGAATTCCAGACGCCGGTGCCGCTGGCATCGGGCGGAGTTGTAAGCACCCCTTTCTAGGGTAGATGGGAAGACATGAGCAGACTTCTAGACAAGCTTGAAAAGGCATCGCAGCCTGCCCCGAAAAAGATGGGATTCATCCCAATGCGCTCCGAGGCCGCTGTGCCGCCCTTGGCATTGATAATAAGGCTGGACGCCGACTCCCCACAGCTGATGAAAGGCACCCAGAATGTGGCCGACTCCCTCATCCTTCGGGTCGAGGGCCTTGATAAGGTCAAGGCCCTCCTCAAGAAACTGGGCAAATTATCCGAAACCTTACCCTGGGGGGTCCAGTCCCAGAAAATAGAGATGGAACAGCTTGACGCCCTGGGCAAGGCAGGCTGCGACTTCCTGGTGTTCGGTATCGATGGTACACCCGCGTCGGTGCTGAACGAAGAGGACATCGCTAAGGTGCTATCCATCGATACGTCGGTGGAGGAGCAGTTCCTCCGAGTCCTGGATGACATGCCCACGGACTCCATAATCATAGAAGCGGAGCCCGAAGAGCGGCTATCGGTGAGAGAGCTGATGGCATACAGATCGATCCTCTTTGCGGTGTCAAAACCGGTGATGGTACGGACCAGGATCGATCTCGAGGAGGGGGAGTTGCTGGCGCTGCAAAACGTGGGAATCCTGGGGATCATAGTCGAACCAAGGACCTCCAAAGAGATGAAACAGGTCGCCGGTCTCCGAAAGGCCATCGAGGGCCTGCCTCCCAGGGAGGAGGTAGACAGGAGCAGGGTCGATGCTCTTCTCCCTCAATCCGGCCATGCCATCGAGGCATCTCTGCCGGAAGAGGATGAGGAAGGAGAGGGGGAGGGGGACTATTAGCCCTTAGGGGCCTGCGGGAAAATTCCTTTCGACCATCCCCCTGGCCCCCTTCCCTTCGACAAACTCAGGACAGGCCTGGCCAGGAAGGGGGCGAAATTTATATCTGAGTCCCGACAAGTCCCGAGTATCGGGACAAGCCGGGACTGCACTCCCTGTCTATCCCTCTAATCACCTCATCTAAGCTGTCGCAACTGGGGCCTCCAGGCCATGACGGCAAGAGTGCTGACCATGAGAAGCGCCGCCCCCATGGTAAGGGCCGCCGACGGGCTGATGGCATCGGCGGCCGCGCCCATGGGTAATACCCCCAAAGGCATCAGGCCGAAGGACATCAAGTAGATGCTGGTGACCCGCCCTCGCATCTCTGGCGTTGTGTTGGTGAGGAGCAGGGTCTGATTCAGGGCGCTGTAGCCCATGCTGCCCACCCCCACAATAAACAGGGCCCCCAGGGATAGATAGAGGCTGGTGGACTGGGCGAAAAGAACAAGCCCCATCCCGAAGGTCATCAGCAGGGCGACCATCAATACGCCCCTCCGCCGGAGATTCGAGAGGGATGCCAGGCCCAGGGTGCCCAGCAACGCCCCCACACCCACGGCGCCTATCAATACCCCGAAACCGCCCGAGCCTACGTCCAGAACATCCTTGGCGAACAGCGGCAGCAGAGCCTGGTACGGTTGGGCGAAGATGAGGGGGGCAAAGGCCAGGATCAACAGGCTTGAGATGACGGGACTGCTGCGAACGTAGCTCAGGCCAGCCTTCAAGTCTTCAATCATAGACCCTCGTTCACGCCTGGGGATCGGGCCTGTGGCCGGGATCATCATCACGCTGAGGGCGGCGAAAGCGTAACAGCCCACCATCAGGAAATAGACCCCTTCGATGCCTACGACCCCCACGAGCACCCCTGCCAGGCCAGGGGCCACAATGCGGTTCAGGTTCATCCCCGCCGAGTTCAAGGCCACTGCATTTGTGAGGTTATCCCGGCTCACCAACTCTGATATCAGCCCCTGACGACCCGGCATGTTGAAGGCAAAAATCGTCCCCGACAAAACGGACGACAGGATGATGTGCCATATCTGGACCACATCGGTGACGATGAGGATGGCGACGAACAGGGCCACCAGACCGGTGCAACTCTGGGTCACTATGAGGACGTTTCGCTTTGAGAACCGGTCGCTGATGACTCCTCCAAAGAGGGAGAACAGAAGCAACGGGGCCCCAGTGCTGGAGGTGACTATCCCCAGGTCCAGGGCCGATCCATCCAGTCTATCGACCACCAGCCAGCCCCTGGCCACCATCTGCATCTGCATCCCGGCAAAGGAGCCCAACATGCCCAGCCAGAGCCAGCGATAGTTGCGCTCCTTGAGGGAATCGAAGGTGTGAATCTTCGCCCAGAATCCGGGCCTGGTCCGCCGGGCCCTTTCGGCCCCCGAGGCCTCCGGAGAGGGCGTTGCGGCGTAATCCTGTAAGCCCGTCTGTTTACTCAAATGATGTCGATTTCATCGGCATATGCTGGGGCATCAAAGACCTGCCGGGGGCGCAGACCAAAATTCCTTGCCACCGGGGATAGCCAACCCGATGTATGGGATTCAAAACTGTCAGCCCTGATCCTTCGCTTCTCAGGATACACCGAGCGATGAGCGCGAAGTTATTTTCATAAGAACAAGAGGCCGCTTTCAAGATCGGGGCGGTGACTCAGTTCCCTTCGGTGAACCGGTCGCGGAGCCAGCGCTACCAGGGTCAACCCCAGGCCAGGGGCCGTTACCCCATGCGGGAACCACCCCACTTGGAGACGCCCTGGGCCGTTGGCTCGGCGATCA
>JADFJI010000134.1 GCA_022566235.1 Chloroflexota bacterium | reverse complement strand
TACTGGGCCTTCCCCGTGTACCGCGGAAGCGCCACTTCCGGCATCGGCGGCAGCGGTTTGCCGATGATGTTGAGATTGTCCGGCGGATAGCCCTGCCACTTCTTGGTGACGAGCTGGTTGTCGCCCTCGACCAGCGTCTCCTCCGGCCCATGGCCGCCACCGGTGGAGAAATCGCGCACCTTCGGCTGGTTCACGACACGGATATTCTCTGGCTCGGACAACCCGATTGCCATAAACACGACCTGGTCGGCGGTAAAGCCGCCAACCTCAGCCTTCTGGCTGATAACTATCGCGTGCCCCCCGGTTTCTGCTTGACCACGGTCGTGTTCGAGCAGGCCCTGGCATCGGGGGCTGTGGGGAAGGCCCCGAGCCCCCTGCCCCCTGGCATCTACGACCAGCTAAGCGAGGCCTATACCAGGTTGGCCGAACTGTGCGGGGTCCCCGACCCCAGCGTCGCGGTCCGCTCCTCCGCCATAGACGAAGACAGCGCCACTGCGTCCTTCGCCGGCCAGCACGAGACCTACCTCAACATCGTCGGAGCGGAAGAGATCGCTAAGGCTGTGGTCGACTGCTGGGCCTCGGTCCACTCGCCCAGGGCCGTGGACTACCGCCGCCGCCAGGGGTTGCCTGCCGAGGGGTCAAAGATAGCAGTTCTCATTCAGCAGCTGGTCCCCGCAGACGTATCGGCCATAGTATTTGGCGCCAATCCCGTGACCGGAAATCGACAGGAGGTGGTAGTCAACGCCGGCTGGGGCCTGGGTGAAAGCGTGGTGGGTGGAACGGTTACCCCCGATACCTACGTGGTGCGCAAAAAGGACATGACCGTAGCATCACGACAGATCTCCGAAAAACATCGAATGACGGTCTCGATACCCGGCGGGACCCGAGAGGTCGATGTGCCCAGGTTTCTGCGTACACGACCGGCGATAAACGATGATCAAGCGATCGAAATGGCCCGTCTGGCCGTAGATTTGGAGAAAACCATGGGCTGGCCCGTCGATATCGAGTGCGCCTATCACGGTGGCCGGCTATACCTTCTCCAGTGCCGGCCGGTCACGACCCTTGGCGCCCCTCAATAATCTAGCAGTACCAGCTACTCCAAGGAGGAACAATGACAGCTGCACCCGAGGGCCATGAGGCCCCAACCCCCATCCCGCCACCTTCCAATTTCCCCGTCACCTGGGAAAACCCGGAGGACGAGGGCCTGTTCTGGCAGACGGACCCCATGCACTTTCCTGAGCCGACAACCCCCATCATGGTAAGGGTGGGGGAAGCCATTAACGAAGGGTTCAGGCTAGCTGGTAAAGTCTACGGGATGCCTGTAACCCTCAGGTATCACCGTATAAACACTTACCATTACAAGACCATACTCCCTGTAGTGCCGCCCGAGGAGATGGAGGCCCAGGGTAAGCGAGCAGAGGCTAACCTGCAACTCGCCGTGGGCCGGCTCTGGGAATTGTGGGACTCTGAAGTGCTCCCAGAGTTCAAAGGGATTCTCGCTTTCTGGGAGACCTTCGACCTTCGCAACGCCTCCATGCCTGCTCTCCTGGCTCATCTGGACGAGACGTGGGATAAGTTAGTACGCCAGTGGGAGATGCACTTTCTCATTGGCTTTCCCTTCCTTCTCTCCCCCAGCCTGTTTCAGGAGATCTACCAGGAGCTGTTCGGAGAGGAGCGAGGCCTGGATGCCTATCGGCTTCTACAGGGGTTTGGGAATAAGACGGTGGAGGGAGACCACGCCCTCTGGGAATTGAGTCGAAAAGCCCTGGTTTCTCCGGCAGTACATAGAATTCTGGCCGAGAAAGAGACTTCCGATGTCCTTACCACATTAGAGAATGCTCCTGAAGCGCGGGGCTTCTTAAAGGAGCTGCACGCCTATCTGGAGGAGTACGGGCAGCGGACAGACGTTTTTGCCGAGATGGGTTGCCCCGGCTGGATCGAGGACCCGACCACGCCCATCAGGAATTTAAAGGCATTCCTAGCGCAACCTGACCGCGATCTTTCCGCCGAGCTCGCCGCCCTGTCCGAAGAACGAGAGCGCTCGATTGCCCAGGCTCGCGCCGATATCAAAGGATACCCACAACCCGTGGTAGAGCAGTTCGACTTCCTACTCAAAGCTGCCCAGGATGGGACCATTATCCAGGAAGACCACAATCACTGGATGGACCAGCGGGGAATGTACAAGGTGCGGCAGGTGTTACTAGAGTTCGGGCGTCGCTTTACACAGGCCGGGGTGATTGAGGACCCTGAAGACGTCGTCTACCTGACCTCTGATGAGCTGCGGGAGACGGGCTCCGGGCTGCCCCAGGGAGACCGGCGTGATGTGGTGGCCCAACGCAAGGCTGAGATGGACCACTTCCGCAGGATCCAACCACCCCCAGTCCTCGGGACCCAGCCACCCGGGCCTCCACCGGATGATCCTATGGGGCGTGCAATGGGCAGGTTCTTTGGAATGCCGCCCCAGGAGCCTTCCGAGCCCAATGTCATAAAAGGCAATGCTGGTTCCCGGGGCCTTGCCCGGGGCCCGGCCAGGGTCATTCTCTCTTTGGCCCAGTCGGGCAAGCTACAAAAGGGAGACATTTTGGTCGCGCCGTCGACGATGCCGGCCTGGACACCCCTCTTCGCCACCGCCGCTGCCGTCGTCACCGATGCGGGCGGCGTCTTATGCCACTGCGCCATCGTGGCCCGGGAGTACAACATCCCCGCCGTCGTTGGCACCGGCAGGGCCACATCCGTCATTCAGGACGGCCAGACCCTGGAAGTGGATGGGGACGCCGGAGAGGTCCGTATCATCTCATAGACAGCCTGACGATGATTTAGAAGAGCCGCCTCCAGCCCAGACATATCGGGGCCTGGGCCTCTTCGGCCCCGATAGTGCCGTGAGAAGAGCGCTCCTCGCCCCGAAAATGTATAATGTAGTTGTTATCGTATCCCTCTTGTAGGCCCTTTCTAGGAGGTGTATAGATATGTCCGGTCACTCCAAATGGTCCACCATAAAGAGGCAGAAAGGCCTAAACGATGCCCGTAGAAGCCAGCTGTTCACCAAGCTGGGCCGGGAGATAGCGGCGGCGGTCCGCCAGGGAGGCCCCGATACCGAGGCCAATATCCGGCTCCGCTTCGCCGTCCAGAGGGCCAAAGACGGCAACATGCCCCTTGATAACATAGACCGGGCCATCAAGAAAGCCTCGGGCCAGGGCAACGACGGGGTGGAGTTCATCGAGGTGATGTACGAGGGGTACGGGCCCGGGGGCGCCGCCCTTCTCCTCCAGGCAGTGACCGATAACCGCAACAGGACCGTGGCCGAGGTCCGCAGCACCCTGACTCGAAACGGTGGAACTATGGCTGAAGCCGGCTCCGTCTCCTGGAACTTCGATTCCAAAGGGGTGATCCTGATCGAGTCCTGCGGAGACAGGGTGGAGGAGGTGGCGCTACTGGCCATCGACGCCGGGGCCGAGGATGTCAAGATAGAGGACTCCTCCCTGGAGGTCTTCACCCGACCCGAGGACCTGGAGCCGGTTAAGGCGGCCCTGGAGCAGCAGGTATCCATCGAATCTGCTGACCTCGCCATGGTGCCTAAAAATATCATCGAGCTGGACGAGAAGGCGGCTCTACACGCCCTCAAGCTCATGGACAAGCTGGAGGCCCTGGACGATATTCAGCGGGTGTTCAGCAACGCTGACTTTCCCCCCGAGGCCCTGAAAGCCTACCAGGAAGAGAGCTAACCCTGGCCTCCCTTAGCCACATGGGCCCGCGGGCCCATGCCAAAATGCCCTTTAACGGACGCGTCCGAGTCCCGGCGAGTCGGGATTCGGGCGAGGGGCAACACTCATGAGGGTCCTGGGCATAGACCCGGGCACCATCAAGATGGGCTACGGGTTCCTGGACGAGACCGATGACGGCCTGACCCTGGTCAGGTGTGGCGTCGTGGAGGCGTCACCCAACCTGTCCATAGAGAAACGGCTGCAACGGCTCTACTCGGCCCTGCTTGAGCTGGTCAAGGAGTACCGGCCCGACCAGGTGGCCGTCGAAGAGCCCTTCGTGCACCGGAACGTGCGCTCCGCCATGATGGTTGGAGAGGCCAAGGCCATCGCCGTCCTGGCGGCGACCAGCCTCGGAGCACCGGTGTCCCACTATGCTCCCAGGCAGGTCAAACAGGCCGTCACCAGCTACGGTGGCAGCGACAAGAAGCAGGTCCAGGAGATGGTGCGACTGCAACTGGGTCTCAGCGCATCGCCGGAGCCCCTGGACGCTTCGGACGCCATCGCGGTGGCCCTCTGTCATCTGCGCCAGACCTCACTGGACCGGCTCCTATCACAGAACGCCTAGAGGTAGAGGGTTGATATACAGCCTGCAAGGTGTGCTGGAGTCCCTTGGCCCCGATCAGGTCGCCATCAACATCGGGCCCATGAGCCTGCAGGTCTTTTCGCCCACCTCCACCATCAGCGTACTTGGCAGCCCCGGTGACCGGGTCCGTCTACACACCTACCTGCATGTGAAAGAGGACGTGCTGGCCCTCTACGGCTTCGCCACCACCGATGAGCGAGACCTCTTCGTTACCCTGATCGGGGTCAGCGGAATAGGGCCGAAGCTGGCCCTTGCCCTTCTTTCCGCCATGTCCCCCCGGAGCTTGGCCGTAGCCATCGCCGGCGGAGACACCCAGCAGCTGACCCAGGTCAGCGGCCTGGGGAAGAAGATGGCGGGAAGGCTGGTGCTGGAGCTGAAAGGCAAGCTGGAGAGGGAGTGGGGCGAGGCCGTGGGCATTCCGGGGCCTGACTATGACGAAGTGGTCGCCGCCCTTTCCGCCCTGGGATACGCTCCCTCGGAGGCCAGGACGGCCATCTCCAGGGTGCGCCTAGAACCCGACGCCCCACTAGAGGAGAAGGTACGGGCTGTGCTCCAAAGCCTGGGGACGGGATAGGCCCCGGGCCGCAAACGTACGCCCTCCACAGCTGTATCGCTAATTGCCGCCAATCGAAGTCCCGGAGCAATAATGGATAGAAAACTACCAAGACCCTTTAACCTGCCCTGGGGCCGGGGACAGGTGGTCGAAGAGGTGAGCATCCCCAGGCCCCACTGGGAGCCGACCATCCAGCTACTCGAGTTCGAGGACGGGTCCCAGGTCCTGAGGTTCTGCTACTATCACACGGGCCGCTTCGGCCGGGGCCCGTCTATCATGTCGGCAGAGGACATAGCGGGCCTTAGTGAGGCAGCTCGGGCGTCGGCACCCGGGATACGGGCCCTGCTTCGGGGGTTTGCCTAGATAGGCTCTCCCCAAAGGTCAGGTTCAACAGAAAGAGGCCTGGATGCTGGCGCATCCAGGCCTCAATATCGATAGATTAAAATGCCCTGTCGCCCCTGGCCTTGTTATCCCGGTGATCACTACCGGAGCGGGCTCGCCTAAGCGAATACCCCTAAAATTTAGAGCCGGGAGGCGACATCCTGACTCCCCGCTGGTGCCTCCTCCAACCTAGCTACAGCCTATCCCCCACCACCAGCGAGGCCTGTACAATCGATTTCGAGGCGACAGAACAGAAGATGTATCCTCTTCATTCGCCCCTCCTCTCTCAGGATCCTTCCCGTAGTCCCTAGGGCACTCTAATGTTAAAGCCCACCCTCGGTTATGTCAACATTGCGCAGGGCTTCACAATGGGTCGAATTTCCCACACCTCTCTCCTCAAAGGCTACTAATGTAGCTACTGATGTGATACAATATATTTGATTTAGTTTTAAAACCGAGTCCTTCTTTTAGCTTTGTTTTCTGTAATTTATGACCCGAGTTCCGTAATGTCCCTCCATTCCTGGACAAGCCTTTCAAACACCGGGGAAGCCCCACGGGGTGTGCCATCTCGCCCCTTGTCTCATCAGCCGTACAGTTGGAGTATTCTAACCAACCCTTGGCGCCGGTTTTATGGCGACGAAAAGGATATTTATGCCCATAATCGTTCTGGCCCGTATGAGTCGGCGAATCTAGCAACATCTATTGACTGAATAGAGGGCAATGAAAGCAAAACAAACCGAATACACCGCAGCGGATATCCAGGTCCTGGAAGGTCTGGAGGCAGTAAGGCGACGCCCGGGTATGTACATCGGCAGCACCGATCACCGGGGCCTCCACCACCTCATATTCGAGATCGTAGACAACTCGGTGGACGAGGCCATGGCCGGGTTCTGCGACCGCATAGATATCACCATCCACCGGGACGGATCGGTGACCAGCTCCGACGACGGACGGGGCATTCCCACCGAGAAACACCCCACCACAGGCCTCTCCGCCCTGGAAACGGTGCTGACCATCCTCCACGCCGGGGCAAAGTTCGGCGGAGGCGGTTACAAGGTGTCGGGAGGCCTCCACGGCGTAGGGGCCTCCGTAGTCAACGCTCTCTCCTCCCACCTCAGGGCGGAGGTCAAACGGGATGGCATGGCATACGCCCAGGAATTCAAGAAGGGTATTGCCACAGGACCTCTGATGAAGCTGGGCGAGGCCGAGGGCCACGGCACCAAGATCACCTTCCACCCCGACGAGGATATCTTCAACGACCTGGACTACGACTTCGATA
>JADFJI010000133.1 GCA_022566235.1 Chloroflexota bacterium | reverse complement strand
CCCTCCCTTCGTCAAGCTCCCTTCGATGGCAAGCAGGACAGGCTCTAGCCTTACCCCCCGAGTGGGGAAGGGATGACCTCCTCAACTCCAACCCCCCGCACGGTTCGACCCTTCGGCTACGCTCCCTTCGACAGGACTCAGGACAGGCAAGCTCACCACGAACGGGGGTGGAGCCCCTCTGTACCCCTTTTTTTCGAGAAGTTTATTAAGCGATTGAAATTATTCTTGTAGCTGCACTGGGGGAGTCGTTACATGGTGCGGCCCAGGTCGATCATGCGCATGGCCCGCTCGGTGGCCTCGGCCACCAGCTGGTAGGCGTTGCCGATAGCGAGGTCAAGGGCCATGGGCCTGGGGGTTATGCTCATCACCGAGGTGACGCCCCGGTCGTATATGGACTTGTACTCGGGAGCGAGGCTCCCGGCCAGGGCCAGGACAGGGATTCCCAGGCCCGCGGCCCGGCTGGCGACCCCCATTATGGTCTTGCCGTAAGAGGTCTGGCCGTCGATCTGTCCCTCGCCCGTGATCACCAGGTCGGCCCCCCGAAGGCGGGCGGCGAAGTCTATGGCCTCAGCGACCACATCCACCCCGGGTTTCAGCTCGGCGTTGAGAAAGACCTTCATGCCGAAGGCCAGTCCTCCCGCGGCCCCGGCCCCGGAAGCGTCCCTGGGGTCTGTTCCAAGCTCTCGCTTTATCACGGAGGCATAGTGCACCAGGGCCTGGTCAAGCTCCTGCACTATGGTGGGGGTCGCGCCCTTCTGGGGGCCGTAGATAGCCGCGGTGCCCTCGGGCCCGCACAACGGATTGGTCACATCGGTGGCTACTTGAAATCTAGAGTTGGATAACAGAGGGCTCATGGCGC
Source organism: Chloroflexota bacterium (assembly GCA_022566235.1). GTDB lineage: Bacteria > Chloroflexota > Dehalococcoidia > Plut-88900 > Plut-88900 > JACZVB01. The sequence continues at coordinate 5,730 of JADFJI010000133.1, read as the reverse complement.
TCATGTCTATCTTATCCAGGCGGGCCAGGGCAGCGCCGCCGGGGGGAAGGTCTCGGCCACGATCATCGAGAAGCCGTATCCCCAGGGCCTGGGCCACGCCGGCGCCGCCATCGCAGGTAGCGCTGCCACCCACGCCCAGTATGAACTCCCGGTAACCGGCATCCAGAGCGTGGCGTATCAGCTCCCCCGTCCCTCGAGTGGTGGTTATCAGCGGGTCTTGCCGGTCCCCCGGGACAAGGGCCAGCCCCGAGGCCCGGGCCATCTCTATCACCGCCGTGCGCCCGTCCCCCAGGACCCCCCACATGGCCTCCACCGGCTCACCGAGGGGGCCAGTGACCTGGGAGGAGTAGGTGGTGCCCCCGGTCCCTTTGACCAGGACCTCCAGGGTGCCGTCGCCGCCATCGGCCATGGGCGAGATGATGACCTCGGCCTGGGGAAAGACCTGACGGATGCCGTCCCGGACGGCGTCGCAGACTTGGAAGGCCCCGAGGCTGCCTTTGAAGGCCTGGGGCGCCACTACGATCTTCATGAGGGCATTATATATTATCGAAAGGCAGGGGGCTAAGGTTGGGTTGGAAAGTGTTTAATAACAGTTTCAACCCTCACCCTCCTTCGGCAAGCTCAGGACAGGCTCTGTGTCCCCCTTTCCCTTAATAATAGGGCCTAGCGAAATGCTAGTAGGAGGGGAGATGAAAGTGGCAGTTAAAGACGTTTTAAGTTGGTGGCTTCCAAAACTTCACAGCTGCGAATACAAACAAGCCTCCCAGGACGCTCATGAACGCGAGTTCTCCAATTCTTACTCTCAAAGATGCCGGTTCTTGAACGGTGTAACCATCTAAACATTCTCCGCTTGGAGCATCGTAGCTGATGTCACCTTGTGTGCAAACGAAATGAGATTGGGAGAAAAATAAGCTGATGCCGACCCAAAAGCAAACGATAGCAACAATACCAAGAGTAAATGTAGGTATGTTCTGGCGGAGTACAACTCGTGACCAGTATGTCATAGGCGTGCCCCTCGTAGGAGAATATTATACAGTGCAATTGCGAGGAGTTTTTGGAAACGCTAGGGCATGAGCCTGGGGAACGATGACGGACATCAGAGCATGAACAATTACCTTCTCGATACCACGAAGTGGGCGGAGCCCCTCTGCACTCCACGTTTGGAGGAGCTTATTAAAAGGCCGTCCTGGGTGGGTTGTTTGAATTGGCCATAGGCATGGATTATGATAGCAAGGCGGTCCATCGGCCTATTCTGATTGGAGGCAGCAGGTGATCAATCAAGGGGTGATAAACCGGCTTATCGAGATCGTAGGGGAGCGGTACGTGCTGTACGTCCCCGAGGACCTGCTGGTGTACGAGTACGACGGGTCCCAGGCTATGGGATACCCCGAGGTGGTGGTTGTCCCCTCGTCCACGGAGGAGATATCCCAGGTGGTGAAGATCGCCCGCCGGGAGAACATTCCGATAGTGCCCCGGGGCGCGGGGACCAGCATCAGCGGGGGAGCGATAGCGGCGTCAGGTGGCATCCTGATGGCTATGACCCGCCTGAAACGGGTGCTGGAGGTGGACCCAGATAACATGATAGCGGTGGTGGAACCGGGGCTGGTCAACATCGATCTGACCAGAGCCGTGAGCAGATACGGCCTCTTCTACGCACCCGACCCGTCCAGCCAGAAGGCCTGCACCATGGGGGGAAACGTCGCCGAGAACGCCGGCGGCCCACACTGTCTGTCCTATGGAGTGACCGTCAACCACGTCCTGGGGCTGGAGGTGGTGCTATCGGACGGAGAGGTGATGTGGGTCGGGGGCAAGGTGAAGGATACGCCGGGCTACGATCTGACGGGGGTCATCGTCGGGTCCGAGGGGACATTCGTCATCGTCACCAAGATCATCGTGAGGCTGATGCGTCAGCCCCGAGCGGTAAAGACCTTTGTTGCTATATACGACGACATAGTCGACGCCAGCGATACGGTCTCGGCCATAATAGGCCAGGGGATAGTGCCCGCGGCCCTGGAGATGATGGACAACATCGTTATCAGGGCTGTGGAGCCGGTGATCCATGCCGGGTACCCGCTGGATGCCGATGCGGTCCTGCTGGTGGAGGTGGAGGGGATGGCGGAATCGGTGGAGGAGGAGGCCCGGGCCATCGAGGTGATCTGCAAAGAGAACAAGGCCACCGACGTCAGGGTGGCCACCGATCCCCAGGCGCGGGAGAAGTTATGGGCAGGCAGGAAGAACGCCTTCGGCGCGCTGGGAAGCATCGCTCCAAACTACTACATAGTGGATGGGGTGGTCCCGCGAAGCAAGCTGCCGGGGGTTATGAAAAGGGTGGCGGAGATTTGCAGGCGGTATGAGGTCTCGGTGGCCAACGTGCTGCACGCCGGGGACGGCAATCTCCATCCGATCATCCTGTTCAACGAGCGAGACGAGGGGATGAAGGAGAAGGTGCTGGAGGCCGGGGGCGAGATCATGAGGGTGTGTATCGACGCCGGCGGCGCTCTGACCGGAGAGCACGGCATCGGCATCGAGAAGCAGATGTACATGCCCTGGTCCTTCACCGAAGAGGACATGGATGCGATGCGCAGGCTACGCGGGGCTTTTTCATCGGCCGGCTTCTTCAACCCGGGCAAGATCTTCCCCGACGAAGCCGTTGACGGTAAAGCCTGGGAGCTGCCGCGCCTCGTGGCCAAGGGCTCCGGCATGTATGTCTAGGCCCCGGCCTATTCAGAGATAGTGAGGGAAGAGATGGGCGCAATGGACTCGCTGAATGCCAGGCTGAAGGCGGGAGAGGTCGTCATCATGGACGGCGGCACGGGCACGGAGATCCAGCGCAGGGGGGTCCCCGTCAGCCGGAAAAACTGGTCGGGGTTGCCTATGACGGAACACCCCGATCTGATTAGGGAGATTCACGAAGACTATATCAAGGCCGGGGCCGAGATCATCATTGCCAACACTTTCTCCACGGGCCGGTGGATGCTGAAAGAGGTTGGACTGGAGGACCGGACCGTCGAGATCAACAGGCTGGGCGTAAAGCTTGCCCTGGAGGCCCGGGCCAACGCGGCCCCGGACAGCCCCGTCATCGTGGCTGGCTCCATGTCGACCTACAGCCCCTGGTTAGACCCTACAGTGATTCCATCCTACGAGGCCGCCCTGACCGACTATCGAGAGCAGTCCAACGCCCTGGCGGAGGCCGGGGTGGACCTGATAGTCGTGGAGATGCTGGTCCGCACCCTGGATACCAGGGCCTCGGTCAAGGCAGCGGTGGAGACGGGCCTGCCTGTGTGGGTGGGCTTCTCAGTAGTGAGTGAGGACGAGAAGCTGTACCTGGGCCTTCACAGGAAACACGGGGCCGAAGGGATACGAGAGGCGGTCGATGCGGTGGCGTCCATGGGGGTCTCGGCCATGTTCATCATGCACACCTCTCTCGAGGACACGGGCCCGGGACTGCAGGAGCTAAAAGGGTGCACGTCCCTGCCCATCGGGGCCTACGCCCACTCCATGGGGTTCAAGACGGAGGAGCAGAATCCCGATGAGATTTTATTCGGCCCGTATACGCCCGAGGGATACCTGGAGTACGCTCGAGGGTGGGTAGAGATGGGGGCCGTGGTCATCGGGGGGTGCTGCGGGACCACTCCGGAGCATATCCGGGCGCTGAAGGAGGGGCTGCCCGAGAGGGTTTAAAAACAGTTTCGACCATCCCCCTGTCCCCCTTCCCTTCGATAGACTCAGGGCGAGCGTTACGCAAAACTTCCCTTTAGATTTACCCTCGAGCGAATGCTCGTGCGGAGTTAGTATCTCTCCATCCCCGGACGCTATAATGGTCACGGAGGTAAACCTGTCCGATGAGTGAAGGACCAATCAAACTAGAGGGCATGGTGGAAATACCACCCTCTTCGTCGCTCAAGGAAAGTCTGGAGAGGCTCCGCACCGAGCCCCCACCCGACGTAAAAGGGCCACTGCACTATAAGCGTGGGCTAACGACCCATCCCGATGTCGAGGCAATGCTCGATGAAAGGTGGCGCCGGGTTTTATGTGGCCAGCCAGGCTGCGAAACACTTATAGCTCGGGTGCGAACTCGCGCTGAGAACCAGACGCTTTTTAGGCAAATCCCAGACCATCTAAAGTTTATCACCTTTCTAAGAGGATGGGCACCGACAAAGGATGGGGTTTGGGCTTTAAGTGCCCACTCCCGTAAAAAGATTATTCAAGGCTATCCACCTGGGTTGAGGCGGCGCCCGAGGACCCTTAAAGGTGTGTCCGAAAACGACGTAATGAATGACTTTTACGAACTTCTCCCGATTGTGGTGGTATGCCCTACCTGTGAAGCTCTCAACCTTATCAACCCCGAGAAGGTACATGCCAGAGAAGTGCTTGTAGTCCCGCTGGGATAGTCGTCTCAAAAATGGTATAATTTAAGCAACATTTGAATTTGCTGCGCCGACAGGAGAGCGGCCTTCCCCTCCAGCTTCAACATGAAGCCCGGAGGTGTGAAAGGCTGTTTTTGTGTCTAGCCCACCAGAACACACCCGCTCCAGTAAAACATATTCCCTCGGTCAGAAACCCCTCTCTGTAATCATCCGCCACATCCCGACTGCCGACGCCGAGTTGCGACTTCGGATCGCCTATGGCCTCATCCTGAAGGCGGGCTGCGCCCATCAAGCGGAAGATACCCCTACCTCCTCAGAAGGAGGTGAGCACGATGCCGGTTAACGTCGAGAAGGCCAGGTTGATGGCCCTGGCCGAGGTTCGACGTAGAGGTATCCCAGTAGAAAAGGTGGCTACCACCCTTACCCGAGAAGAGCAAGAGACCAGCATCACCTTCAACCGCGCTGCCAAAGTCGCAGAAATCGCGACCTTCGACCCTCGCTGGATGAAGGCGCTAGAGGGGGGCCTGGCCATCCCTCCCCGTCAGGTCTACGTCTACACGAATTGCCAGTGCCGGTTCTATGAAGTGCCCAAGGTTAGGGTGCGACCTCCATTTCCGAAGCGAAAGGTCACCCCCGAAACCCGTGAGAAGCTGTCGAAAATACTGTCTGCTAACAGGCCAGCAGCGGCCAAATCTCGAGGCAATTGTCCAGTCCATAACAAAAACCCACGGGATATTTGACACCACAAGATTTCCTGTTTGCTAACAGGGTGATGACCGCTCTGGTGTAGTACGGTGAGCTGCCTAGCCTATGAGAGGGTTAGCTGGAGCAGACGAGACTCGGAGAGGCAGCGGTTTGTGCTGACCGTAATTAGCAAAGAACGTATCAGAGGAGTTGGCGACCCAGTGCAGCAGCCCTTGCCGAATTCATAAAGATACGGGGTGCGGCGTAGGATTCTGTTATAGATATGAGAACAGCTTCTAGCCAAGCAGCATAATTCCAGTAAAGCAGCTTCCTTTTACGAAAGCCGAGTGCCCCGACCTATTGCGCCATTTTCCACTTCTGGCCTATTGGCAAGTTGGGCGATGTTCATAGAGGGCCCGGCCCTAAGCGAAAAATGCTGCGAGGTAACTTTCTTCAAAAGGGCCTCCTTGAAGAATGTTCGCACGCTACTTCGACGTTTTCGTCGATGGCAATAAGATTCGATGGGTCAAACTACAACAGCGTCAGCGGGTTGACGCGCGTCTGGAGTGGCATTTCGACCGGCCGAGAAAATGTGGTTATACCCGCCGGTGGGCGGGCACATGCCCTCGGGGATTTGACCCGCCCCCCCTATCACGCGGCAGCCATCGGAACCGGCCAA
>JADFJI010000132.1 GCA_022566235.1 Chloroflexota bacterium | reverse complement strand
AAGGGTTCGAAAATTCCTTTTTGAAATCCTTCTTGAAAGCCTCCCATTCCTTCTTATAGTCAAAAAACGTCGGCCCTTTGTCCTTGTACCATTGTTGGCCCTCGTGCTGGAGTTGTGTCTTGGCCTCAGAAGGGTTCATCCACATGTCGTGCAGGAAGGTGAGGAAGAGCATCTCCGGATCTAAGACGCCGAAATTGTAGACGAGCCGCTCACAGATCTCGAGGATGTGGCTGAGATATGGCAGACCGTTGAGGCGCAAGTTGTTTTTGTGGATTTCCTTCGCGCATTGCAGGCCCAGTTGTACCAGGATAAAACCATCTGAAGTCAGACGGGGGCGGAGGTAGCGCAGGAGCTGTCGCTCGCCGAAGTCTTCGGGCAGAAGGATCGCTTCGACGCGTTGATGGATCAGGTCGCGCGACTTTTCGGCTTCGTAGAGCTGGTTGGAATGGATGCGTAACAACTCCAGCAGCAATTTCTCGTCGATCTTCTCTTCGTGTTTGTAGGTCTCGCCCCAGGTCTTGAGGGCTTCCGATTCCTGTAGCGTGGTGAGTAGTTGGACCTCACAGGGAATCATCAGCAGCGGCTTCTTTTCGTCCACCAGGGCTTCTCTCAGGGTCATCAGCTTGGTCCTGGTGCTGCCGTCTATCAACTGGTCCCCGATTCTTATAACAACACCACCGATGATATCCGGGGACACGCTGGCCGATAGGATTATCCGCTTCCCCGTCGCCTCCGACAACTGTTGGGCTATCCTGTCCCGTGATTGGTTGTCCAGGGAGACCGCAGTTGTCACCTGGGCAGTCTCCAACCCCCGGTGGCTGTTCAGGATGGACCGGTACTCCGAGGCCAAAGCCGTCGCTATGCCTACCCTACCCTTGGTGATCAAGAGGCTCGCCAGGTTCAGGGCCAGAGGGCCCAATCCAGCCAGCTGCTGGTGGGCCAAGTCCAGCTTCTGGTCCGCCCTAACCTTGGGGCTTTCCAGCACCCTCTTGAACTTGGGTTCTTCGAATACGACGGCTAAAGCGTCCAGGTCCTCCTGCCATTTATCCAGCTCGTCCGCCTCCAGGGCGATCTGAAACACCGCCTGAGCGTGCCTCTTTGCGGATGCGCCCCTGGCCACTGGCTACTCCTCCTCTTCCGTGGAGGTCAGGCTCTCCTCCAGGACGGAGTCGATGAGCTTGCGATGTCGCTTTTCGTCCAACTCGGTGTCGATGACCTTCTCCGCAGCCAGGATAGCCAGGCTGGAGAACTCTCGGCGCACCTTCTCGACGGCCTCGTCCCTCTCCCGTCCGATCTCGCTCCTGGCCCTGGTGATCAGGGCCTCGCCCTCCTCCTTGGCCTTGTCCCTGGCCTCATCCTTTACCCGCTCCCCCATCTCAGCCGCCTGATTAATCAGGCTTTGTCCTTCCTGCCGGGCTTCGGTCAGGATCTTCTTGACCTGCTCCTCGCTACGGGCCGACTCGGTCTGGGCCCGCTCTGCAGCCTCAAGGCTCTCCTTGATTCTAATGGAGCGCCGGTCCAGTAACCCCAGAATGGGCTTATATAAAAGCAGGCGCAGGATAATCAAGATCAGAGCTACGTTGAATAGCTGCACCACCAGCCCCGGCAGATTGATTCCTAGCTCTCCCAATGGCCCCTCCTTTCAGCAGGTCGCAGGCACCCGCCCTCCGCCACTGGCTAAACGAACTTGATTATGACTGCCACTACCAAAGCATAAATGGCCACCGCTTCGGCAAAGGCGATACCCAGGATCATATTGGCGCGAATGGCGGTTTCCGCCTCCGGGTTGCGCCCCAGGGCCTCCATAGCTTTACCAACCAGGATGCCGATTCCCAGTCCCGGGCCCAAGGCGCCCAGACCGATGGCCAGTCCCGTGCCTATGGAGCCTAGGCCCTCGTCGCCTATCTCCGCCAAAATCAGACCAATAAACTCAAGCATATGGCCTCCTAATGCCGCTGTTTGCCATTATTTTCCTTTAGTTGCTTTCATCAGTGAGATCGTAGTACAGGATCATGGGGTAGTATCGACAACCCCTTCCTTCTGGTCTACGTCGGGATTCGCAGCGGGCTGCCCCACCTCCTCGGTATGTTTTTCATGACCGTGGGCAGTAACGGCTATGGTGGCGAACATCAGGGCCAGTACAGCGAATATGGTGGCCTGTATGAATCCCACAAACAGCTCCAGCCCGTAGAAGGGCACCGCCAGGCCCAGGGGGATCAGGAACATCATCACGAAGATGAGGATCTCGCCGGCGAACATGTTGCCGAAGAGACGGAAGGTAAAGCTAATGAGCCTGGCGATCTCGCTGATAGCCTCCAGCATCCCGACGAACAGGTCAATGAACCCTGTGGTCAGGCCGTTGCGAAATCCGCTGAAGTTGAAAAATTTGGAGCCGTATCCGAAGATGCCCAGGGTCCTTACACCCCAGAACTCCACGAAGAACATCGCTACCAGGGCCAAGGCCAGGGTGGTGTTCAGACCGGTGTTGGCATTTCGGAAATAGGGGATGAGCAGACCGATTCGCTTGTCCTCGGGCTGCTCAAAATGGATCTCACCATCATCGAAAGTGACGTACTCCTCTGAATACTCCAGCGCAGACATCTTCTGCTTGGATGTGCGGAAGGGCATCACCCTGAAGGGGCCGACCTTATCGTATATGTGGAGGTCTGTGCCCTCCAACTCCGCGAAGATCTGCTTGCCGAGGTGATCTGAAGGCGCCGCGGCCCGCTCCTCCTCGCTCCAATCCAGGAACACCTCGAACTGCTGCTCCACTTGATGGACACGACGCTCCTCCAGTTGCAGCTCTGTTTCAAGCGGCTCTAGCTCCAGGTCGATGTCCTCAGCCTTCTCCTCAATAATGTGCTCGATGACCTCATCGGCCAGCTCCATCTTTCCAACGGTGCCGTACCCTGGCATCAGGCTGATCCAGTTGTTGATGATGACGAATATGAAAATGGTGGCCACGAGGGGATAGAAACGGCGGGCGTTTCCGGGCCCGGCTACCGACACCACGATGCTGTACAGCCACTCCAGGACCGCCTCCACCAGGTTCTGTAAGCCCCGGGGGACCAGCCCCAGCTTTCGGGTGGCGAAATAGATCAACGCGAAGATGACAGCCAGCCCCAACCAGGAGGAGAGCATGGTGTTGGTGATGTTAAAACTGCCGAATCCCCCAAAGGAGATCAGCTCTTTGCTCAGCGCCTCGGGCTTGATCTGGATGGGGGGAAAGGGGAACCGAAGTATGGTATGGCTTATGATGAGAGAGCCAAGTACCAGGCCAATGGCCAGGAGCACTTTGGGTCGGCGCAGAAGTCCCACTAACTGTCGTCCTTGCTCTTGAAATCTCCCTTTAGCAGGGGGGTCAACATCCGATACATCCCCCAGAAGGCCGCTATCAGTCCTAAGGCGAGCCCTGCAAGCACGAATATCGGAGAGGCGTCAATCCAGTGGTCTAGAAGTAGGCCCGCGGCCACTCCCAATCCAATCGCAGTGACTACGTACCAGCCCAGCCCCAGGAGCCGTAGAATATCCACCCACTGGCTTCTATTCACGCCCCACCCCGCTCCGGGTCGTGCATTATATCACGAACTTTTTCCTAGGGTCAACGCGGGCTCCAGGAGAGTGTTCAATAGCAATACCAACCATCCCTTCGACTTCGCTCAGGACAGGCCCTTCGATGGGACGATTCCCGCTTTATAAGGCTTTTTAAACGGCCTGGTAGGGGAGGCCAGAAAAAGACGGCACTCCTAGATTGGAGCGCCGTCTTACTTGACGATTGATCTTTTAAGGGGCCTCGGGCCTACATATAGGGTGGTCGTCTCGGGCCCTTTACTTGGACTCCCCCTTGGATTTCCCCTGGCCGAAATCTTCCAGGTCCAGGCCGTCCACGAAGTCAGTGAAGGCCGATAGTCTCTTCAGCTCTTCTTCATCAACGGGCGCGGGATCGCCGGAGGAATCCGAAGGGATGATCGGCTTCCCCGTCTCCTTATCCAGGACCACGCCGGCCTTATCCAGCACCGTTTCCTCAACGTATATGGGGGCTTTGACCCGAACGGCCAGTGCCAGGGCATCGCTGGGCCTGGAATCGATCTCCACCTTCCTCCCATTCGTCTCCAGTATTATCTTGGCGTAGAAGGTATCGTCGGTCAGCTCCGACACAACGATTGAGCTCACCATTGCGCCCAGGTCCACAATGATCGACTGAAGCAGGTCGTGGGTTAGAGGCCTGGGGACCGATACGTCCTGTAGCTTGACCGCTATAGCGTCCGCCTCCGAGGGCCCGATCCAGATGGGAAGATACCGGTCGGCTTCCTTCTCCTTCAGGATCACCACCCGTTGGTAGTTCATCAGGCTCACGCGGATGCTTTCGATAGTCATTTCGAGCATTATGGCTCCTCCAGGCCCTAGAGGCCAGAGAATCATTCTAGCGCAACGATTTCTGAGGTGTCAATGAGTGCCAGGCCCTAAGTTTCCTGTCTCTCCCCACTCAATGCGCGTAACATACCCTATGAAGAAGGGTCGGTAACGTCGTTATCCAACCCCAAGAGCTCCTCCAGTACCGCCTTGGTGTGGGCCCCGTGGCCCGGCGCCGGGCCCTTGACCAGGGCAGGAGTCCTGGACAGTTTGATGGGGCTGTTTACCACCTTCACCTTTCCCCCTTTGGGGTGAGGCACTTCCGTTATCATATCTCGGGCCCGCACCTGAGGATCCTGGGCCACCTGGATTATATCGTTTACCGGGCCGCAGGGTATACGGGCCTCCTCCAACTCCTTCAACCACTGGCCGGAGGTCTTTTTCTTCATCCCTTCTACTATCATCGGGTTCAGCTCGTCGTAGTGCTGGGTGCGGGACCAGCTGTTCTGGAAACGCTCATCGTCTATCAGGTCCACCCGGTCCAGGAGGGCGCAAAACAGGGGCCACTGGTCCTTAGCCCCTCCTACGAAGGCAACGGTTATCTGTCCATCACTGGTCTCATACACCTGAAAGGGGGTGGTGACGGGATGCCTGGTGCCTATTGGGCCCGGCACCTGGCCGGTGGCGAAATACCTGGCGAAGGCGTTCTCCAGCAAGGCTAGCTGGCAGTCCAGCATGGCCACGTCCAGCATCTGGCCCTGGCCGCTCCGCTCCCTCTCGTGCAGGGCGGCCAGTATACCGACGGCCGTGAAGAGGCCCGCAGCTATGTCGCCCAGAGAGGCCCCGGGGCGTATGGGTGGCCCACCCGGCTCACCCGTGATGCTTATCATACCGCCCATTCCCTGGACGATGATGTCCAGGGCCGGCCTCTTGGTATAGGGCCCCGTCTGCCCAAATCCCGAGACCGATGCGTAGATGATGCGAGGGTTGTGCTCTTTGACCACCTCGTACCCTACCCCCAGCCGGTCCATGACCCCGGGGACGAAGTTCTCAACCAGGACATCGCACTTCTTCACCAGCTCAAGGAACAGCCTTTTCCCCTGCTCGTCCTTCAGGTCCAGGATAACGCTCTTCTTGCCCCGGTTGAGGCTCAGGAAATAGGAGCTTTCGCCGTCTATGAAGGGTCCAGTGCCCCGGGCCATGTCCCCGCCGTCGGGCCGCTCCACCTTGATCACCTCGGCCCCCAGGTCACAGAGGACCATGGTGGCGTAAGGCCCCGCCAAAACCCTGGTCAGGTCAAGAACCCTGATTCCCTCCAGTGGTCCCGCCACTCGTTTCTCCTTTCAAGATGTATCTACAGACCCAGAACCATTCGCCAATGGGCAATCACCTGAACCTAAGCCGCGTCGACAGGGTATTCTACTATAGCTTACCTGGATGCATCTCAATTCTTCCAGCGCCTTCGCCCTCTACTCTTCCAGCAGCGCCAGAAACTCCTGGTAGCTCGATACCCGGGACACCGTTCCAATGAAATCCTTAACCGACCTGCTCCCGGCCCTGACCTCCTTCACCTGCCCACCGATAGGGCTCACCGAGTCGGGACGGTCGGCGTAGGTGCCGTTGAAGGCGAAGAAGGCCTGATTCAACCTGCGAAGAAAGATGCCATTTTCCGCTATGAAGAGCCTACGCTCTTCCATGAACCTCTCGGCCTCTTCCACCTTGCCCTCGGCCAGCAACTCGTCGACCCTCAACCTGGTCTCCCGCATCACGCGGTTGAAATCGAAGTCGTCCTCGCCGGAAACCGTGTCCTGCTCCTGGCCCGGGTCATCCATCCGGCCTGCGTAGTAGGCCTGGAACACAGCGTCCCCTATCTGGTCGCCGATGACGTTTGCGATGGTCTCGTTCACGGTGATCATGTCGGCATCGGCCCAGTAGTTTAGGCCCAGGGGATGGAAGATCATGTAGTGGTGCACCCATTCGTGGGCCACGGTGCGCAGGGTCCTCCTGATGGAAATGGAGTTGGGTATGACGCTGGGGTAGGTGGCCACACCACCGGTACCCGTGACCAGGGCTGAGATGTTGTCTCCTTCCTCGATCCCCAGCTCTATTTCTACTCTGCTATCTAGGGAGATGTCAGGCTCCAGGAGCCGTGTAGAGATCAGATCGATCTGGTCTCGAGGGGACAGGGCCAGCAGGGCCGGAGGGTCATCGAACCGAAAGTCCACCGGCGGAAACAGGTATCCATCTGAATCCAGGAAAGGCAACTTCCAGGA
>JADFJI010000131.1 GCA_022566235.1 Chloroflexota bacterium | reverse complement strand
ACGAGTAGGCCCGCCGGGCGCTCCTCCCGACCCTGCCTCTAAGCTGGTAGAGCTGGGCCAGCCCGAAGGTATCCGCCCGGTTGACGATCAGGGTGTTCACGTTGGGGATGTCCAGGCCGGACTCGATGATGGTGGTGCAGACCAGCACATCGTATTGGCCCTCGACGAAATCAACCATCACCGACTCCAACTGATTCTCCGGCATCTGGCCGTGGGCCACGACGATCTGGGCGTTGGGCACCAGCCTCCGCAACCGCTGGGCAAGGGCCTCGATGGTCTGGACCCTGTTGTGGACGAAAAAGATCTGCCCGCCCCTCTCTATCTCCCTCATAATCGCTTCCCGGACCACATCGTCGCTGTACTCCTGCACGTAGGTCTTGATGGGAAGCCGCTCCTCCGGAGGCGTTTCCATAGTGCTCATATCCCGGACTCCCACCAGAGACATGTGAAGGGTACGGGGGATGGGCGTAGCGCTCAGGGTGAGAACGTCCACCTGCTCCCTCATCCTCTTGAGCCTCTCTTTGTGAGTAACCCCGAAGCGCTGCTCCTCGTCGATGATCACCAGGCCCAGGTCTTTGAACCGGACATCCTTCTGAAGCAGCCTGTGGGTGCCTATACAGATGTCCACGGTCCCGGCCTCCAGCCGCTCTACGACTTTCTTCTGGTCTTTCTGGGACCGAAACCGGCTCAGCACTTCGATCTCCACAGGAAACGCCTTCAGCCTTTCCTGGAAGGTCTGAAAATGCTGTTGAGCGAGGACCGTTGTGGGGACTAGAAGGGCCACCTGCCTCCCGTCAAGGACAGCCTTGAAGGCTGCCCTTAGGGCCACCTCGGTCTTACCATAGCCGACGTCGCCACATACCAGCCGGTCCATGGGCCGGGGCCGCTCCATATCCACCTTCACCTCTCGGATGGTCTCCAACTGGTCTGGGGTCTCCACGTAAGGGAATGACGCCTCCAATTCCTGGAGCCAGGCCGAATCCGGGGAGAAGGCATAGCCGGTCTTCACCTCACGCCTGGCATAGAGGGCCAGCAGCTCTTTGGCGATGGCCTCTGCCGACTCCTTGACTTTTCTCTTGGCCCGAGACCACTCCTGACTCCCCAGGCGCGTCAGCGGAGGGGGCCTGTCTCCCGGCCCGATGTAGGGCGACACCCTGTCTACGCTATCGTTTGGGACGTACAGCTTGGCTCCATCGGCATACTCCAGGGTCAGGTACTCCCGCTCCCCCTCGTCCCGGCGCATCGTCGTCACCCCCACGAACCGGCCGATGCCGTGATCGACGTGCACAACATGGTCACCGACGGTCAGCTCGGAGACGAAGGCCTCTTGCCGAACCGGTCGTTTGCGGGTGGCCCTTCGCTGCTTGGTGAAACCGAAAATCTCCTTGTCGGTGAGCAGGGCCAGGGGCGCATTCTCAGAGCCATCTGGTCTGTTCAAGATCCATCCCTCGGCCAGTGACCCCTGCATGAGGACCGGAGCCCCACGAAGCGGTGCTTTCGTCACGTCCGGAGAGACCGGGGCCCTGATATCAACGTCCTCAAGCAACTCCGAGAGACGGCTTGCCTGGTGGGACACGATCGCCACCTTGAATCCGTCATCTAAAAGGCCGCGTAGGTCCCGCAGGAATATCTTCAGATGGCCGCCGAAGTTGGGGGCAGGCACGAAGCCCGAGAAACGATGTGATTCCTGCCCATCTCGCTCCCAACCATCCAAACACAGGCTATCTTGGGAACCATCCAACTTCCCGGCCACCTCCTCCCAGTCCGGGTAGGGCTTGGGAAACGTCCTGGGCAACTCTCCCTCTTCGACCCGCTGGTCCTTTAGCCGCTCTGCCTGGTCTGCCATATCCTGGTAGGCGCTCTTCAGAGAGGTCATGTCGTCCAGGACCATCAAGGTGTCTTTGGGTATATAGTCGAAGAACGTGCCGTGCAAAAAGAGGTGGGCGTAGGACTCCCGGCCCTCGAACTGGCTGCCTAAAAGGTAGCTGTTCAGGTCCTCCTCGATCCGCTCCGACGCATCAGGCGAGCAGGCCGAAAGGCCCAGTCCATCCATGATCTCCTGAACGTCGAGGTCTTGGGCCACATCCAGCAAGGACTCCCTGGCGGGAATTATGAAAGTCGAATCCACCGGCCCGATGGACCGCTGGTCTTTGGGGTTGAAGGCGCGCAGGCTCTCCACCTCGTTCCCGAAGAACTCCAGTCTAACCGGGTACTCCTCGGCGGGGGAGAACAGGTCTATGATGCCGCCCCGCCGGCTGAAGGTCCTGGGCACCTCCACCGCCGTATCGGCCTCATACCCCAGGTCCACCATCCATTCCAGCAGAGCCGACGGGTCAACCTTTGCCCCCAGCTTTATAACCCTTGATGATTCGGAGAAATATTCCTTGGTTGGAGTCCTCACCATCAGCGCCGAGAGGCTAAGGACCACGATCGGCGCCCCGTTCTGATGCCGGGTCAGCAGGTCCAATACCCTCAGCCTATCCAGGGCTACTGACGTCCCCCAAGACTGGCGTTCGTATGGCCGCACATCAGGCTCGGGGAACAGGTGTAGGTCCGTCGGGTCGGCAGCCCAGAACTCAAGCTGCTCCCGTAGGTGTTTAGCCGATTCCGAACGGGCGGTGACAATCATCATCGGCCTCTGCAAAGACCGGTGCAGGGCGGCGATCAGGCAGGGCTTTGCCGAGTCGAGGAGGACACCCCTCCATCTCCGGCGCACAGGCTGCCCACGGGCCGAGGGCCGGCCCTCGAAGACCTTTGAGAGCTCCCGGAATTCCGGGTGGCTTATTATGTATTCAGTAAGGCCTGATAAACTCATGGATCCCCAATACCAAAAGGGCTAGCCGGGGCTAACCCTGGTGAGATTCTAGCACCGCGAGAACCCGCCGAACAAGCAGGAGGTGCAGTCCCGGGGGTCGAGCAGGCATGTTTTCCTTTGACATCACGCCCCCTAGAATGATAATATTCCTTATGCTGAATAAGGGCCTGGGCCATCGGGCCGGACGTCGAAAGGCCCCGTTAGAAGGTAACATTCTGCTCATGCGGGCAATATTTCCCCTTAGGTTGCGCCGGCTGGGTGTATTTAGCTGACCTCTCATCATCTAGACCGGCTTCTGCTTCTCTTCTTTCGTTTTTCCCCACCTGGGACCAACAGAGCCGAGCCTGTTATCCCATGATTCCCAAGGCCAGAGGCCCTTGAACCCATGATGCCACCTAAGCCCGCTGGCATCGTTATCTAAGATTCAGCCGGGCCGTTGCACAAAGGAGATACAAGATGAGCGCCGAGGCGACCATCGCCAGCATTGGATTGATAGGGGTGTTTTTGATTCTGTCCGCGTTTTTCTCCAGCTCCGAGACGGCCTTTATGTCGCTGCAGCGACTGAGAATCCTTCATCTGGCCAACATCGGACGTCCCGGGGCCCAGAGGATGGCCCGCAGGATGGAGCACCCGGAAAAAACCCTGTCCACGGTGCTTTTAGGCAACAACCTGGTGAACACTGCCGCGGCGGCGGTGGCCACCTTTCTGGCTATCGCCTGGCTGGACGATGGGATCGGCATAGTGGTGGCCACGGTGGGAATGACCTTCCTGCTGCTCCTGTTCAGCGAGATGATCCCCAAGACCTTCGCCAGCAGGCATGCCGAGTGGCTGGCTTTCCGTTACCTTAAACCCTTCGTCCTGGTAGAGTGGGTCCTCTTCCCCCTGTCCATCCTTTTCCAGATTATTGGTCGAGCGATAGTGAATCTCACCGGCGGCAAGATCGGGTCCCGTCAACTGGTGACTGAGGACATGCTGCGCTCCGTCATATCCATAGGACACCAAGAGGGCGCCGTAGATGCTGAAGAGGCCAAGATGCTTCACAAGGTCCTGGGCTTCGGGGACAGGCTGGTGAAAGAGGTGATGATCCCTCGCACCGAAATCGTATGGATGAACGAGGACACCCGCCTCTCCGATTTCATGGAGAGGTACGAGGCCACCCCATGGGCCAGGTTCCCTGTATACAAGGAGGACATCGACAACGTAGTGGGTATCCTCCACACCCGAGACGTCATCAAGGCCATGTATCAGAAAGTCGTGCAGCCCGATAGTCATTTACTTCAACTGGTGCGTACTGCCAGGTTCGTGCCGGAGACCAAGCCCCTGGATGACCTGTTCTTCGAGATGCGATCATCGGGCATCCAGATGACCCTGGTAGTGGACGAGTACGGTGGAATCTCGGGGATGGTCACCACTCAGCAACTGGTTGAGGCGATCATGGGCCGGACGGCTAACGAGGATCAACCTCAAGAAGAGGTAGAGGAGCTGGGCGAGGGAACTTTTCAGGTGGATGGCGGAATGCAGGTCGGCGAGGCCAACGAGACCCTGGGCCTGGGGATCCCCGACGGAGAGTTCGAGACGGTGGCCGGATTCGTCCTGGATGTTCTAGGCCACATCCCCCACCAGGGTGAGAGTTTTAAGCACAGAGGAAAAAGACTGACGGTTTCGGAGATGAAGGGAGTTAAGATCGAGAAGATCCTGGTGACCAGACTCTAGGTTTGCACAGGTAACGATTTCGGCATATAAGGGTGGGGAAGCCCGCTCATCCTAACCCAGGGGTAAGAGTGAAGATATATCTGGTCAGACACGGCGAAACCGATGCGAACCGGGACGGCCGGTTCCAGGGAGCCAGCGACGCTCCCATCAACGCCACGGGAAGACGCCAGGCTAAGGCGTTAGGGGACCGCCTTAAAAGCCACTCCATAGACGCCGTCTACTCCAGTCCCCAGACCCGGGCCAGGGAGACGGCGGCGCCTATTGCCCGGGGCCACGACCTTGATATCATATCAATGGACGGGCTACGTGAGCTGGACATCGGAGAGCTGGACGGCCTCAAGGGCGACGACCTGCGAGAGAGATATCCCGAGGTCCTGGCCCAGTGGATAAAGGACGTGGGTTCCTTGCGGTTGCCAGGGGGCGAGTCGATCAGGGAGCTTCAGCAAAGGGCCTGGTCGGCGGTGGAGGAGATCAAAGACCGCCATCCCCAGGGCAACGTGGTCGTGGTTAGCCACAACTTCGCCATCCAGAGCATACTGTGCAAGGCCCTGGCCCTTGACCTGACCAGCTTCAGGAGAATACGCCATGATCTGGGGGCTATCAGCGTCCTTAGCTTTGAGAAGGGAGGGCCGGTGCTGATTTCTCTTAACGACCGCTGCCACCTCGAGGAGGTCACTTAGCCTTGGCACCTAGCCGGGAGACGGGTGCCGCCCAGAGCAAGTACCCGAAAGGGCTCCTGGAAGACCGTGTCCGGGCCTTTATCGAGGCCAACGGTCTGGCCGATAGCCCGAGGCCGCTGGTGGTGGGGGTTTCCGGGGGGCCGGACTCACTGTCCCTCATATACGCGTTACATCATCTCGCCGATGAGCTGGGGCTGGTCCTCCATATCGGACACCTGAACCACTGCCTGAGGGGCCGTGACTCCGATGAGGACGCCGCCTTTGTAGCCGACATGGCCCGGCAGCTGGGAATCCCCTGCACTATTGGCAGGGAGGATGTCGCCCTCCGGCCCGCGGGCCACAGTTCCTCGCTGGAGGAGAAGGCCAGGGAGGCCAGGTACGAATTCCTGGCCGGAGTCGTGGAAGAGACCGGGGCCTCAGGCGTAGCGGTGGCCCACACGGCTGATGACCAGACGGAGACCATGCTCCTGCACATCCTCAGAGGGACAGGCGTCTCCGGCCTGCGAGGCATGAGACCCATCACCGATATCAAGGCCCCATCGGGTAAACCTCTTAGCCTATCGGGTAAACTCCTTAGATTATTCAGGCCCCTGCTCCAGGTCACCCGCGAGGAGACCGAGGCCTACTGCCGGGCCCTGGGCCTCAGCCCCAGGGCCGATTACACCAACCAGCTTCCCGACGGGCTGCGGAACCGGATACGCCTGGAGCTACTTCCGTATCTAAGGGAGTACAACCCCAACATCGACCAGGCCATCCGCCGTCTCGGGGCCGCGGCCTCCCTGGACACAGCGTTCATAGAGGCGGAGGTCGAGAGGGTGTGGCCTACCCTGGTCACGGAGGTCGACGAAGGCCTACGGTTGTCAAGGGAGAAGCTACTGTCGCTGCATCCTGCGCCGAGGCGATATCTGCTGAGACGGGCCTTACAGGTGATCCTGGGGGACCTGGTGGACATCGAGCAGGTCCATATTCTGTCGCTGGAAGAGCTGCTGTCCGGGCCGACGGGTAAGACCATCCACCTCTCCCGGGGGGTCACCGCTATCACCGAATACGACGATTTCATACTAACCGGGATGGAGGGCAAAGGTGACGGCCCTTCCCTGTCGGCGGAACACACACTCCAAGTCCCCGGCGTCACCACCCTGCCCGGCTGGAAGGTCTCCGCCATAGGAAAATCTGGCACAGGGAACGGGGACTAAGCCTATCATGTGCTGCAACAAACTAAACCACCAGGGCTAGAATTGTAAAAATGAGGTGCATCATAGATACAGCGCTGTTGTATTTGAAGAATGGGGCGTGCAGCCTGGAGAGGTCGTCGGGCTTCAGGAAAGCGTTTTCCAGGACCAGCAAGGACACCGCAATGGCCCAGCCAATATAGTAGAAGTAGTTCAGTTCCAGCCACAACCCCAGGGCCAAGAAAGCGCAGGCGGAGAGAAAG
>JADFJI010000130.1 GCA_022566235.1 Chloroflexota bacterium | reverse complement strand
ACGGCGTTGAGGGCCTCGGCGGTGGAGGCCCCCTCCGCCAAGGCGGGGGGCTGGCGCCCGCGCGGGACCCGTTGCAAAAGGAAAAACGGCGGGGCGATTCGTGAGAATGAGGGAGTAAAAGAAAGACCGGCCCCGCATGGGATCCCTCCCCAGGAGGATGGGATTGATCCCTCAAGGGAGGTCTGGCGGCACCCAGCCGTGGCAGACGGTCGGGCCCTTGCGGGGCTTGAAGACGTAAGTCCGCAAAACCGCCCGCAAGGAACGGCGGAGCGTTCGCGCCACCCTTTTGATGCCCCGGTAGCATTCTGTCCAAAATGAGTTCATGGCTCAGCCTCCTTGCATGGCCTTGCGCCGGATCGGCAAACCGGCTCCTCTCCGGCGTGTGAAATCGGTAATCGCACCGGTTTCCGCACCCCTTCCCATCCCTAGTGTGCAACAAACGGGGTTTTATTACAACCTGACACCCCCGGCGGTTCGATCAGGAAGGGCCGCCCTGGCCATCCAGGGGGGTCGTATCGTGGGCCTGGGGCCCTCGGAGGAGATGGCGGCCCAGTATCCCGACTCGGAGATCGTGGATGGCAGGGGCAAGGCCGTCTTCCCGGGGCTACTGAATGCCCATACCCATCTGCTGAAAACGGCAAATCGGGGCATCCAGGAGGACCTGGGGTTCCCGACCACCCTCGGGTTTCCGGAAGACATCCGGGCCCTCATGAGTGAGGACGAAGAGAATGTGTTTGCTCTTCTGGGCGCACTTGAGGCCATCAGGTGTGGCACGACGTGCGTATTGGAGATCGAACAGGATATCTCCCACTACGCCCAGGGCCTGGAGAAGACGGGGTTGCGGCTGGTCCTGGCGGAGTACATCGAGGACCTCGACCCCGAAGAGGCCAGGAACGGGGTGTACAGCTATCCACAACGGTTGCTGGAGGGAGGGCTTCAGAGGAGCGCCGACCTGATAGAAACCTGGCACGGCCGGGCCGGGGGCCGGGTGACCTGTATGATGTCGCCTGCTACCCCCGAGACCTGCTCCCCTGAGCTGCTGCAGCGCAGTCGGGACATGGCGGAAAGATACGACATCGGATTCACGGTCCACCTTAGCGAAAGCTACGATGAGATTCAGGCGGTGATGCAGGTCCGGGGAGTCCGCCCGACCCAGTATCTCCATGCCAATGGGGCCCTGGGGCCGAGGGTGGTTGCCGCCCACTGTCGCTATCTGGACGATTCGGAGATAGCCTTGATGGGGCAGACCCGGACCGCCGTCTCTTTCAACCCGGCCATAGCCGCTCGCCGGGGGGTGGCGGCCCCGGCCAGGGAGCTTCAGGCGGTGGGATGTACCATCGGCATGGGCTCCGACAACATGGATGAGAACATGATCGAGGTGATGCGAACTGGCCTGTTCGCCGAGCGGGTGCGCTTAAACTCCCAGATGGACCCTCAGCCCGAGGATGTCCTGGAGTGGGCCACCCGGGGCAGCGCCCGGGCCCTGGGCCTGGAGGAACAGGTCGGAAGCATTGAGGTGGGCAAGAAGGCAGACCTGTTCATCATCGATGCCATGCGGCCTCACCTGGTGCCCAACTTGAGGATCGTCTCGGCCTTGGTTCACAATGGCCAGGGGGCGGACGTGGTATCGGTGATGGTGGACGGTCGGTGGCTCATGCGGGATGGACGGGTTCTAACCATCGACGAGGCCGATGTGGTCCGTAGGGCCGAGGAGATGGGCCATTCCCTGTGGCGCCGGCTCCTTGACCGCTACCCCGATGTCCCCTTCCCCTTTACCCTCCCCCCACGCGGCTAACCCGAAGTACGGGTTTCAGTTCACAGGTCGGCCCTACCCCTTTTTGTCATTCGTACGATAATAGTCCGCTCATCCTGAGCCTGTCGAAGGACGAGCGGACTCATACCGTTCATGGTTCGACTGGCTCACCACGAACGGTTCCATATTCCTTTCCATCCTCCATGGTGCGACTAGCAAGCTTCATGTGCGATTCTGAGTCCTTCCCGAAAGGGAGGGATGGGGCACTCTTGGGCTGGTGACAGAAGTGCCCCGCCATCCTGGACCTATTGAGGAGTTTATCCTGATAAACGAAGGGCTCAGGGTAACAGTGGAAAACTCGCACATCGGGTTAGCTAATCGGGGCCGCCCCGGCCTAATCGGGTAGGAGGGGCCTATATAAGAGGGACTACCCTCTCTGCGAACAGGTCCACCTGGCGGCGGAGGTAGCCGAAGGAAGCCGTGCCGCGAAAATTGAAGTCCAGCAGGAAGTGGGACACTCCCGCCTCCTGGAACTCCCGGATTCGTTTGGCGCAGGTCTCAGGCGTCCCGACAATGGCCATCTCCTCGGGCCTGATTCCCGTGGCCGTCAGTCGCATGCACTTCTCGAGCCGGGGCACTACCTGGGTCTTCACCTTCGACTCGTCGTCGACCACGGCCACGAAGTTCAACAGGCTTAGACCGGTTGAGCTTCCTGATTCTTCATTGGCCTTCTTCAGGGGATCTCTCCACTCCTTTTCGATCTCCTGGGCAGGCATGGGCGCCGGGAGTATGTATTTGGCGTATTTCACGGCCCGGGGTATGGAAGGCAGCCCCCCTCCGTACCAGATTGGCGGATACGGTTTCTGCACAGGCTTCGGTTCCAGGGTCACCTTATCCAGGTCGTAGAAACGGCCTTTGAAGGTCACTTCGTCCTCTGTCCAGAGGCGGGTTATGACCTCCAGTTGCTCATCGGTTATCCTGGCCCGGTGCTTATGGTCTGCGTTCATCACCCGAAAGTCGGCTTCGTTCCACCCCATGCACATTCCAGGTATCAGCCTTCCTCCGGAGATCACATCCAGGGTGGCCAGGGTCTTGGCCCAGTGATAGGGAGGGTACAGGGGCAGAATCAGCGAGTGGATTCCCAGCCTTATGTTTCTGGTGACTGCGGCCAGGGCCGGCAGCACGGGCAGCGGGTCCAGCAGATATCTGTTGCCGAAGTCATCGAACAGGGGGGCTGGAGGAAGGGCCATGTGGTGGGGAAACCCTATGGAATAGTATCCCAGCCGGTCCAGGCGGCGGGTTATGCCCATTAGGTCTTTGATGGTCGGGGGCCTCTTGCCCCAGCCGTAGAGATAGACGCTGAACTGGTTTAGGTTAGCCATAGAGTTCTAACGGGCCCTGCAGACACCCGGACACGAGGCCCTGGCCCTCCGTGTGTTGTTGGAGGTTTGGGCCGGGGCCTCATCAACCTGGTCTCGGGTCTAGGTCCTTGCCTTCATCCTCTCGGACAGCATCTCGCCTCCCATGGCCCAGTTCTCTCCAGCGGTTTCGGTGATGATGACGTGGACGCTATCGGCCGATGGGGTCTTGGCGATATTTACCATGGCGTCGGTCATAGCCTTGACCAGTTCCGCCTTCTGCTCATCGCTTCTTCCGGGCAGCATCTCCACTCTTACTATCGGCATCTTTCTCTCCTATTTAACTACTTCCCCCGGGTCACGCGGCGATTATGATAGCAGACCCGTTCACATATTGCCTAGACGATTACGGCGTCCCGCAGCAGTTCCACCAGATGTCGTGCCCTTCGGCCCGTGCCCTGCTCTATCTGCTGCCGGCAGGATACGCCCGTGACGGCGATCTCCCACTCCGGGCCCTTGGCCCTGACCGCCGGGAACAGCTTCAGGTCACCGATGTCCATTGAGATATCGTAGTGCTCCTTCTCGTAGCCGAAGGCCCCCGCCATCCCACAGCATCCGGAGTCCACAACCTCCACCTGGAATCCGGGCGGCAGGGTCAGGACCCTCTTTGAGGCTTCCACCCCAATCGCCGCCTTCTGATGGCAATGGCCGTGGAACAGTATCTTCTTTGGAGACTCGTTGAAGGACAGTTCCAGACGCCCCTGCTCCTGCAACATGGCCAGGAACTCGTCTATCAGGTACGAGTTTTCGGCCACCACCCTGGCCTTGTCGTCCCCCAGCAGGTCGGGATATTCGTCCCGGAAGGTGAGGAGACAGCTGGGCTCGCAGCCCACGATTGGGGTCCCCTGGGATGCCAGCTCGTAGAGGCGGTCGACGTTGTACCTGGCGTGGTCCCGGGCCCTCCCCAGCATTCCCTTGGATATCATAGGCCGACCGCAGCACTTCACGCCGGCCAGCCTGACCCGGAATCCGGCCAGCTCCAGCAGCTCCACGGCCGCTATGCCCACCTGGGGGTAGTTGTAGCTGATGAAGGTGTCGTCGAAAAGCACCACCGGTCCCCTGTCCCCAGTGCCCAGGGGAGAGTGGCCCCGAAACCACCTCTGGAGCGTGGGCCTGGCGAAGGGTGGCAGCGATCGGGCCTTGTGGATTCCCAGAAAATAGTGAGAAAGAAGCTTGGCCCCCGGCATTCGAGCCAGCCAGTTGGAGCCGGGCGCCAGGGCGCATCCCACCCTATTTATCAGGTTTATACGGCTGAACAGCCTGGCCCGGAGGGGCGTGCCGTTGGCCTCGTGATACCGGCTCAAGAACTCGTATTTCACCTTGGCCATATCCACCATAGAGGGGCATTCCCCCTTGCAGCCCTTGCATTCCAGGCACAGGTCAAGGGTGTCGTAGAGCCTCTTACTTGTTAGCTTATCGTGGGGAAGGGTCCCGGATAGGACGGCCCGCAGAAGGTTGGCCCGGCCCCTGGTGGAGTGCTCCTCCTCCCTGGTGGCCTGATAGGAGGGACACATCGTCCCCCCCATCTTCCGGCACTCCCCCATGCCGTTGCACATCTCCACGGCGCCGGCGAATCCATCGAAAAAGGAGAAGTCCAGCTCGGTCTTGAGGTCCTGGGCCTCATATGCGGGGCCGTATCGCAGGTTCTCCGTCATGGGAGGACACTCGACGATCTTGCCCGGGTTCATGATCCCTTTCGGGTCGAAGGCCCGCTTCAGCTCCACAAACGCCTGGTAGAGCCTGGACCCGAACATCTTCTCCGTCCAGACGCCCCGTGCTATCCCGTCGCCGTGCTCCCCGCTCAGTGAGCCTCCGAACTCCAGCACCAGGTCCGTGATCTCCTCCGCGATGGCTACCATCTGCCGGGCCCCATCTCCGGTCTTCAGGTTGACGACGGGGCGAATGTGGAGACATCCCACGCTAGCGTGGCCGTAGTAGGCGGCGGTGGTACCGTGGCCTCGGACGATCGCATCGAACCTGCGCCCGAACTCCCCAAGCCTTTCCGGGTCGACTGCCGTGTCCTCAACGAAGGGGATCGGTTTGGCGTCTCCCTTTACCCCCATCAGCAGACCCAGGCCTGCCCGGCGCACGGCCCAGGCGTTGCTTTGAGACTGCCTGTCTCTCAACATGACGCAGGCGTACCCAAGCCCCTTCTTGTCCATATCGGACTTCAGGGCCTCCAGCTTGCTTGCGACCTCCTGCTCACTTTCCCCGAACAGTTCGACCAGGATCAGCCCGCCGGGGTCGCCCTCGACGAAATCCATGTATCGCCTGAATCCCGGCGAGGCCCGGGTCTGGTCGATGATCATCTTGTCGATGAACTCAACCGCCGCGGGCCCGTGCTCCAGAATGGCCGGGGTGGCGTCACAGGCCTGGAATATATCCTCGAAGTGCAGAGCGGCCATCCCGGTGTGCTTGGGCAGGGGCTCCAGCTTGACCTTGGCCTCGGTGATGACGCAGAGGGTGCCCTCAGACCCCACCACCACACGGGCCAGGTTGAAGTCCCGGTAGTCGACGAACTCGTCCAGGTTGTAGCCGCTCACCCTTCGCATTATCTTGGGAAAGCGGGCCTCGATCTCCTCCCGGCTGTCGCCGGCTATCCGTAGCACCTCTCTGTACAGCCGGGACTCCAGGCCCTGGCCGGCCAGCTTGCGCTCCAACTCCTCAGCGGACAGGGGGCCCAGGCGGGCCCCGGTGCCGTCGGACAGGATGACCTTCAGCTCCAGGACCTGGTCAAGGGTCTTGCCGAAGAGGATCGAATGGGTCCCGCAGGAGTTGTTGCCGATGGCCCCGCCGACGGTCGAGCGGTTGGCCGTGGACGGGTCGGGGGCGAAGTGCAACCCGTGCTTTGCGACCTCGCGGTTCAGCGACTCGAGGACTATTCCGGGCTTGACCAGGGCCCACTTCTCCTCGGGGTTTGTCTCAATCAGCCCGTCCATGTATTTGCTGAAATCCAGGACTATAGCGTGGTTCACCGTCTGCCCGGAAAGGCTGGTCCCGGCTCCCCGGGGCAGGACGGGTATGCCCTCCCTGTGGGCCAGCTCCATCACCGCCAGCACGTCCTCCTCGGAGCGGGGCACCACCACACCCACGGGCGTCATCTGGTAAATGCTGGCGTCGGTGCTGTAGAGGGCCCGTGAGAACTCGTCGAATCTCACCTCCCCCGATACCCGTTTTCTCAGCTCGTGAACAAGCTCTTGGGTCTGTGTGTCTATGGTTGTGGTGTCCATTGGTAGCCATTTGATAGACTAACATGTAACCACTAAGGCGGCTACGGCACGCCCTAGACGACAGGCTCAGAATCTGCCACGGTGGCTCCCTGATAGTACGACTAAGGACTGACCTGAAGTATCGTTTACGATATCCTTGTATCGTGGGATACTCAGGCCCCCTACAGGAATGAGGCCGTTTAATAAGGTCCTATAAAGCGGGAAGGGTCCCGACGCCGAGTCGGGACAGGGGGTTTGGGGGTGTCCCCCAAACCTAATTTATCCCCCCTTCCTGGTCAGGAAG
>JADFJI010000129.1 GCA_022566235.1 Chloroflexota bacterium | reverse complement strand
ACGCTGGGGGCCGATCCGATCGTCGCCGCGGTTGCGGCGGTCAGCCATCAGGAGGGGTACCCGGTGCCCGGCCTGATAGTCAGGAAGGAGCCGAAGGCGCACGGGGGCCGCAGGATTATCGAAGGCCCGCTGAGGCCCGGAGCCAGGGTGGCCGTGGTCGACGATACCTGCACCACCGGTGGAAACCTGATCGCCTCAATCGCCGCTCTCGAGGCCGAGGGATGCACGATAGTCAAGGTGCTGTGCGTCCTCGACCGCCGCGAGGGAGGGAGCGAAGAGCTGAGGCGGCGCGGGTACGACTTTCAGGCCCTGCTCGAGGCCGGGCCCGGCGGCGACATCCGCGCGGTCTAGCCCGCCAGCCGCGGCAGGACGAACTCGTCGATGGCGACCGCCAGGCCGTCCTCGTCCACGTCCGGCGCTACGTAGTCTGCAACGGCCTTCAGCTCCGGCGCGGCGTTGCCCATCGCGATCCCTAGGCCGCACGCATCGAGCAGCGGCAGGTCGTTGAAGCTGTCACCCGCCGCAATCACCTGTGACGGTGCTATCCCATTGAGCTCCGCGTAGCGGTCGACGGCCGTGGCCTTCGAGACCTGGGCGTGGGTGAAGTCGACCATCCAATCCCCGTTGTCGATCCGCACGATGACGGCCGTGTGGATTCCGGGCAGGGTACCGAATCTCGCGGCTATCTCCCTCGCCTGGGCCGGTGTCAGGCTCGTGGCGGTGATGCGCGTCACATTCCAGGTAGCGATCTCCGCGGTGTTGGTTGCCAGGACGTCGCCGTCGACGGCCGAGAAGGACAGGCCGTTCTCGTCCAGGAAGCTGATTACGCTCCGCGAATCGGGTGGAGCCATGGCCTGAAGCCACCGGGACTCTCCGGTCCCCGGGTCGAAGATGCGGGCGCCTCCCTCGGAGATCTGGAGCGACCGAAGGCCGATCTCTCTCGCGACCCGACCGACCACGGTGTAGTCTCTACTCGACACGATGCCGACCGGCACCAGCTCCGCGACCCGCCCGACGGCCTCCACCACCCGGGTTTTTCCCGATCCGGTCGGCCCCAGAAACAGCAGGTTGCCCACCGGCCGGCTGGCTGGATTCATTCCGGCCAGAAAGATTTGGTATACCGAGGCAATCGCCTTGATCGCCTCCTCCTGCCCTACGATCTTCGACCGCAGCGACTCTTCCAGTTCCCTGGCGCGGGAGCTCTTCCGCTTCGGGTCCAATGTCATCTTCGTTGCTGCTGATTTCATTTTGTCTTCTCCCTGCCTGCTACTAAAGCAATCTGCTTACCGTTTTGTGCGCCACTTTATTTCTTTCCAGCCTTTCTTGAACTCCTTTTGTTTCTTCGCTTACTATGCCAAGCAGACCCTCTGGGCCGGATGAAGCCTGTCATTCTCCGTCACTCACCCGGCAAACTCTGACGGGTTGCCTGAAATCGTTCTAATCTTTCAGGTACCCGCCCAGCTTGGTGTACCTTGCGCTCCCTTCCTACCACCCTTATTTACTCCCCCAGGAAGCAAATCCAGGAAGTTAGGGAATCTGTGCCTCCTCTCACTTACTTTGACGCAGGAAACGCAGTTCCGGCTGCAAAGAATTCCGAAAAAAAGCACTTTCTCCCGCCCTCGTCATCGTCATTATTCTCGGCCTCGTCTCGAACGCCCCCCAAGCTGACACGCACGAACTCGCGGCCGAATGCAGAAATGCAGTTCCCCCGGCGTTCATGACCGCTGTATGATCCACCATGAGCAATTCCCACAGTGAAAGAAGAGCTTGCGACGCCTGTCTCAGGTATGCGGAAGCCCGCATCCGCACCGCAGTGTTCACCAGCTCGGATCGCATTCGCATCGAAAGGTTTGAGATCAGATGAGCGAGCCCGAACCACTGAGGCGCGGAAAACGATTTCAGAAGATCGTGCAGTCCGACTTTGGCGGAAACACATCAGATGAGTCAGTCCGATTTGAAGCGCCCGTCGAGCTTCTAAAACGGGCTTCCCCAACGAAACGGGGCCGTGCTGACATCCTAATTACCGACGCTGGCGAAATCGTCGCCGTCCTCGACAGCCCGGGTCTGGAGGGAGGCGAGGTCGGAGCCGGAGCCCGGCTCGCTGAACCCCTGGCACCAGTTGATCTCGCCACTGGCGATGTCGCCCAGGTAATTCCTTTTCTGCTCATCGGTGCCGTGGACCATCAGTGTGGGGCCCAGCATTCCAATGCCGAATACGTCGCGCCCCGGGGCACGATGGTAAGCCATCTCCTCCTTGAAGACCAGTTGCATAAGCGGAGACGCCGCTCGGCCCCCGTACTCCTCGGGCCAGCTCAGGGTGAGCCAGCCTTTTTCGGCCAGCTTCCTGCTCATGGAACGCTCCAGAGCCCAATCCTCCTCCGCGGTCTCGATGAGGCCGTACCGCCATTTACGGGGCAGCTCCTTCTGGAGAAACTCTTGCAGTTCCGTCCTGAAGGCCTGCTCTTCTGGCGTAAACTCGAAGTCCATTCTCTCCGTTTCCTACTACGCTGCCCTTGGCAGGCCCAGGCCCCGTGTGGCGATGATGTTTCGCTGAATCTCCGATGTCCCGCCGCCTATAGGCTCGCTTACACTCCAAAGGCACATCCGCTGCAGCCTGCCCTTCAGGGGCGCCCACTTGTCCCCCTCCACCAGCTGGCCCGAGAGCCCCAGTATCTGCATACCAGCGTTGGCTACCCGGAGCAACAGCTCGCTGCTGAACAGTTTGCAGATGGAGGACTCGTGCTGAGGCTCCTGGCCCTGGTCCACCAGCCAGGCTATCCTGTAGGACAGCAGCCGGCTCACCTCCGTCTCCAGGACCATCTCCGCCAGCTTATGCTGGACCGCCGGGTCACGGGCCAAGGGCATACCGTTTAGCTTGGTCTCTCTGACGTAGTCTATCAGCAGGTCCAGGGGCTTCCGGGCCCTGGCCGTATAGGTTATCCCCTCCCGTTCGAAGTTGAGGGTGGTCATGGCCACGTACCAGCCCCGGTTCACCTCGCCAACGATATTGGCCTTGGGCACCCGGACATTATCGAAGTACTCCTCGTTGAAGTGATGATCGCCTACCATGTTGATGATAGGCCTGACGGTGATCCCCGGCGTCTTCATGTCCACCAGAAAGTAGGTGATTCCCCTGTGCTTGGGCGCGTCCGGGTCGGTGCGGGCCAGCAGGAACATCCAATCGGCCATGTGGGCGTTGCTGGACCAGATCTTCTGGCCGGTGATGAGATAGTCGTCTCCGTCCTCCACAGCCCGGGTCTGGAGGGAGGCCAGGTCCGAGCCAGCTTCGGGCTCGCTGAAGCCCTGGGACCAGGTCACCTCGCCTCTGGAGATGGGCGGAAGGTGCTGACTCTTCTGCTCATCGGTGCCGTGGCGCATCAGGGCGGGGGCCAGGAGCCCCACTCCGGAGCCGTCCCGGCCCGGCGCCTCGTGATACATCATCTCATCGGCGAAGATGGCCATCTTGACATTGGAGGCGTTCTGCCCGCCGTACTCCTCGGGCCAGGCCATGGTTAGCCAGCCCCTTTCGATGAGTCTTCGGCGCATGTGCTGCTCGAATGCTACGTCGTCGGTCTTACCGTAGGCATCGGTACCCTTCCAATCGGAGGGGATTTCGGCTTTCAAGAACTCCCGCAGCTCCTGCTGGAAGGTCTCTTCTTCTTTGGTGAAGCGGAAATCCATCGTGTGTTACAGAGGCGGTTTGAGAGTCGCTGAATTAGGCGCCCCTGGGCAGCCCGAGACCTCGGAGTGCGATGATGTTTCTCTGTATCTCGCTGGTCCCTCCGGCGATGGTGTTGCCGATAGCGTTCATATAAAGCCTCCCGATATACCCCTTCAGGGGCGTCCACCGGGACCCTTCTTCCAGCTGGCCGTGCAGCCCCAGGACCTGCATGGCCGAGGCCGCAACTCTCATGGCCATCTCGGTGGCGAAGGCCTTCGCCATCGAGGCCTCATAGTTGGGGATGTCTCCCTTGTTCTGGAGCCAGAGGACCCGGTAGGACAGCAGGCGTGCTATCTGGGCATCCACCGCCATCTCTGCCAGGGTAGTCCTGACCGACGCATCATCCAGCAGCGACGCTCCGTTGTGTGAAGTCTCCCTTGCGTACTCCGTCAGGTCTGCCACCAGCCTTCGGGCATTGGCAGAGTGCTCCACCGCCGTCCGCTCGAAGTCCAGGGTGGACATGGCCGCGTACCATCCCCGGTTGACCTCCCCGATCACGTTGGTCTTGGGAACCCTCACGTTGTCCAGGAAGATCTCATTGAACCGCTGGTGGCCCGACATATCGGTGATGCGCCTCACATCCACGCCCGGGGTCTTCATGTCGATGAGAAAATAGGTGATGCCCTTGTGTTTAGGGGCATCGGGGTCGGTCCTGGCCAGCAGGTGGCACCAATCGGACTGGTGGGCGCCGCTGGACCAGATCTTCTGGCCGGAAATCAGATAGTCGTCTCCATCCTCCACTGCTCTGGTCTTGAGGGAGGCCAGGTCGGAGCCGGACTCAGGCTCGCTGAACCCCTGGCACCAGGTCACCCGACCTTCGGCTATCGGCCTGAGGTGGGTCTGGCGCTGCTCCTCCGTTCCATGGACCATTAAGCACGGGCCCAGGAACCCCACCCCCTGGGTGTCCTTGCCCGGCGCTCGGTAATAGGCCATCTCCTCGCTGTACACGGCAGCCATTCCTGGGGTCCCCCCCGAGCCGCCGTACTCCTTGGGCCAGGAGATGGCGAGCCAGCCTTTCTCCCCCAGCTTGCGACGGGTCTCCAGGGTGAAGGGCCAGATGCTGTCGTCGTACGGCTCCTCTCCTAACCAGCCGGAGGGCAACTGCTCCTCCAGAAAGGCCTGCAGTTCCTTCCTGAACCGCTCCTCCTCCTGGGTGAAACTAAACTCCATTAGCCGCTCCTTCTATGTGGGTGTGTTCTCTGCCTAGTGCGGCAAACCTAGCTGCCGGTGGGCTATCAGATTGCGCTGTATCTCCGAGCTGCCCAGGTATATTGTTCCGGCGATGGATTCCATGAAGTGATCGTGGACTATCCATCCCAGGTCTCCCCACCTGTTGTCCCGGGCCATCTGACCGGCCAGCCCCCTCACCTCCATGGCCGTGCCGGCTACCCGCTGGCACATCTCCGAGCCGAAGAGTTTTGATTTCGAAACCTCGGAGGTCGAAGCCCGCCCCCGGCTTCGATTCCTAACGCTGCGATAGGATAGCAGACGGGCAACCTCGATGTCCATAGCGGCTTCCGCCACCTTGTGCCTGGCAACAGGCCCTGCGCTTCCGCCGCCTTCCGAAGCCGCCTGTTCTATCATCAGATCGAGAATCCGCCTTGCCCACCCCACGAACTCGATACCCGACCTGCCCTCCTCCAGTACCTCCTTGGCGACCTCCCACCCCCTCCCCACCCCGCCCAATACGCCTTCTTTGGGAACCCTGACCTGGTCCAGAAATATCTCCGCGAAGCTGCGGCCCGTCATATAGGCCACCGGGTTGAGGAAGATGCCGGGCGATTTCATGTCCAGAAGGAAGAGGGTAAGGCCGGCGCTGCCGGAGGAGTCAGGATCGGTCCTGGCCAGCAGGCAGCACCAGTCCGACTCCCGGGCCCACTCCACATAGTCCTTCTGCCCGGTCAGGAGGTAGTGGTCGCCCATGTCCACGGCTCGAGTCCTGATGGCCGCCAGGTCTGAGCCTGCCATAGGCTCCGTGAACCCGATACACCACCACTCCTTGCCGTTAGCCAGCGGCCCCAGGTGGCGGGCCTTCTGCGAGCCGGTTCCGTAGCGAATGGTCAGTGGGCCCGCCAGGTTGGTCCCGTAGTCATTGGCCCTGGGCACGCCGAAATAGGCCATCTCCTCCCGGAGGATCGCATCCTTTATGGGAGAGTCCTCGCCGCCGTGCTCACAGGGCCAGGCAAGGGTGAGCCAGCCTCGGCGACCGAGGCCCTCCCTAATACGTCGGGCGATGGAATAATAGGCGTTCTGGGGCAAAGGGCCCGGGTCCCGGGTCATCTGCCCCCCGAGGAACTTTCGGACCTCGGCGCGGAATTCATCTTCCTCGGGGGTCAAGGCGAAGTTCATGGCTGCCACTCCGAGCCTGGGCGTCAGTGAGGTGCAACTCGTTGGGGGTCATAGGAGGACAGAAACCGTAAAAGGACTGCTAGTCTACGCTCCAGGGGGCCAGGTAGCACTAGAGTCCCCTAGACCCTGGCGATCGCTAGCCATCTCAGGTGATCCGGAGGTTCAGTATCCTTGACTAGAACCGGCAGGTGTTTTATGCCTCCCTGGGCAGCCCCAGGCCTCGCCTGGCGATGATGCCCCGCTGGATCTCAGAGGTGCCGGAGTAGATGGCCCCGGCCACTACCTGTAGATAGAAGTCGGGGACAAGGCCGTCCAGGATAGCCCACTTGGAGTCTTTGGTAAGCTGACTCCCCAGCCCCAGGATATGGGTGCAGCTGTTTGCCACCCGGAGCCACATCTCAGAGCCGTACAGCTTCCCGATGGAGGCCTCGTGATTGGGTACCAGCCCCTGGCCCTGCATCCACGCGATGCGGTAGCACAGGAGACGGCTCACCTCCAGGTCGATGGCGCACTCCGTAAGCTTCGCCAGGACCTGGGGCTCCTCTATCAGGGTCTTGCCGTTGACCTTCGTCTCCCTGGCATACTCGGTTATGTCCTCGAGGACCCTTCGCGCCCTCGCGGGATACTCTATTCCCGATCTCTCGTAGTCAAGGGCCGA
>JADFJI010000128.1 GCA_022566235.1 Chloroflexota bacterium | reverse complement strand
GTGCAACACCTGCCTCCACAGGGTGGTCTTGGACCGGGCTGTATTCCAGCGGCGGGTCAAGGACGTAGTGTCCAGGGCCCGACCCCGAGGCCCCCTCTCCCCGCAGGAGAATCGGGAAGATTGAGGCCTGGGTCGGTGTGACCCATTCCCGGGCTTGATATATCACCGTTACGCAAGGAGGCGCCCCGATTTTAATCGGGGCGCCTCCTTTGGCTTAGTTTCTAAGGTTAAGAGCTACTCGAAGGTGACCTCGATGGCCAGGAAGGTCTCGTCGGGCTCCCTCCGGGCTATTATCGAGACCTCCCTCCCGATCACGTCGTCCACAGCTAGGGTGCTGGGCACCGCACCTATGAACTGGGCGTCGCCGAGAAACTGGGTCTCGAGGTCAGTTAGCACTATAGCGCTGCCACCGACGATCCAAATGATACTGGTGGTGGTCAGCCCCGCTTCAAAGGTGGAGAGCACCTCCACGTCATCGACCGTTCCGGCGATATCCTTTATGAACCCGCTGAGCCTCTCACAATCTCGTACAAGCCTGATTATCTCTTCAGCGGTGAAGGTTCCGACCACCGAGGCTTCATCCTCGGTCTCGATGGTGTCGATGTTGGCGGGTTCTGCCTCACCGAGAATGGCGGGGGCGCCTGCCGGAAGCACGCCGTCGAGGATGCCGGAGGGGTCGGTCAGGTACCTGAAGAACTCTGACTGGGACTCCAGCACCAGGGTGTCGCCACTTCCCAGGGCCTTGGCATAGGCCTCCAGGCTCCGCTGGAAGTTGAAGAACTCCGGGTCCTTGTTGAAGGCGCTGGCGAGTATCTTCACCGTGACCGCCTCACCACAACCTCGTATTATGCTGGAGTCCCTCTCGGCGTTGGCTATGGTGATGGTCCTGGTGCGGTCGGCGGTGGCCCTGATCTTGAAGTCGAACTCCGAGCCTTCGGCGCGGAAGAGGGCCGCCTCCTGCTGTCGTTCGGCGTTCATCCTCTGGAATATGCTCTGCTGAATGGTCTCGGTGAAATCGGCCCTCTTGATCCGCACGTCTATTATCTCGACGCCGATGTCCCGGGCCGCCACCCGGGTCGTGTCGAGGACGGCCTGGACAATGGTGGGCACGCCGTCGATGAAGCCGCTGGCGCGCTGGTTCAGGATGATGTCCGACTGATTAACGGAGGCGATTTCCTTCTTCATCTCACCTTGGATGATATCCCGCAACCGGGCGTCGGCCCCCGCTTCGTCGGTGACGGTCGCGAAGAACTGCCTGGGGTCGACGATCTTGTAGCGGGCGTAGGCGTCGATGATCAGGTTCTTCTTGTCCAGGGTGATCAGGGTCTCGGGGGGCGCATCGAACCGCAGCAAGCGCTTATCAAACTTGGTGACGGTCTCGATGAAGGGGATCTTTATTTTGAGGCCCGGCTGAATGGCAACTCGCTCAAATTCACCGAAGCGAAGCACCAACGCCTGGTCTGTCTCATCCACGATGAAAAGGAACTGCGGGACTACGATTATCGCAATGATGATCAGGACTACTAAGGCTATTACGAGTTTAAGACCTCTAGGTCTAGGCATTTAACAGAGCTCCTGTATTCCAGAGTTGAGGCAACAGGCTATTGTGAGGCCCCTGCGGCCGCTGCTTGGTCCTGCTGGGATGTATCGCCAAGGGGCAATATGGGCAGCACGCTGCCGCCGGCGCCTGCACTGAGTATGAACTCCTTAGTTGATGAGAGGACCTTCTCAATAGTCTCCAGGTAGAGACGCGTGCGGGTCACCAGGGGCGCCTGGCGGTACTCGGCCAGGACGGCCTCGAAATGGGCCGCTTCACCTAGGGCAGCGGCTACTCGACGCCTCTGCTCCGCCTCTGCGTCTAGAATGATCTTCTCGGCTTCACCCCTGGACTTGGGGACGATGTCATTTCGGTAGGCCTCGGCCTGGTTGATGAGCCGGACCCGGTCCTCCTTGGCGGCCACCACGTCGTCGAAGGCGGCCTGGACCTGGCTGGGCGGGTCCACCGATTGGATCTGGACCCGGACTATCTGCAGGCCCGTTCCGTAGATGAGCATCAGCTCATCCAGAAGGATCTTTACCTTATCCTCTACGGCGCTCCTCTCCTCGGTCAGGATATCGTCCAGGGTTCCCTCACCCACCACCTGACGGAGGGCCGTCTCAGCGGCGTCCCTGAGGGTTATCTGGTCCGGGGCGCCGCCCGGGTCGAAGACGTTGAATATGAAGGCGGAGGCCCCCGTTTTTCTTGGCCTGACCAGGTATAATTGCTGCTCGTCTATTGTGGTGCCGACGGGGCCCGGGTTGATCCTGGCCTGGATGACCATTTTGACGTCCACCAGGTTCTCGTCTCCGGTTACCATCAGCGATTCCACGGGGAAGGGGGTGATGGTGGCGGGAGGCCCGGGGTCCACGATCCTGAACCCTACCTCCAAACGCCTTATCTCCTCCACCCTCACCTTATCGACCGTTGCAATGGGGCTCGGCCAGCGCCAGTGTAGGCCCGGAAGAGTCTGTTCATCCTCCTTGCCAAATACCCTGACTATGCCTATCTCCCCGGTGCTCACCTGATAGATGCCGGTAGCCAGCCAGATCACCACGATCAGGCCCACTACCAGGATTGCCAGGATGAACCCCAGGCCTCGAAAGCGCCTGCTCAGATTTCGGGCGGCGGGTCCGAAGGATTCGAGCATTCGGTCGAAGTCGCTCCCGCCACCAGGTCGTCGGGCCATAATTAGTCTCCTAAGCTACCTTTATTTGCTAATCAATCTGTATTAATCGAATTTCAGACGTTGAAAGTAATGCTAAGATCTACCTTGGGCTTCCCCATCATCATCGTTCAACACCTTGTACTCGCCCTCCGTGACCTTGTCTCCCTCGTTGAGATTGGCGCCCCAGATCGCCTCTCGGTGCTCCCTCACTATCTGAGGGGGCGAAAGCCTGACGAAGATTATGGAGGCCAGGGCCAGGATGATGAAGTCATCGACCCGTCCAACTAGTGGAACCCCGCTAAAGTCCCGAATTAGATCAAGGGGCCAGGCCAGGTAACTCAGGGACATCGGCATAGCTAGCTTGAGTAATAGAGGCACCCTGCCGTCCCAGAAGAGACGCCACACCAACCTGAAGTTCTTGACGCTGTCGAGAAGCCTGCGCATTTTTCAGAAAGCCAATTATCTCATGCGGATTGAGAGATGACAAGCTGTTGGTTAGAATCCACCGGACATCGTCCTTTTCGGCGCTTCAACAGGCCCTGCGGAAGGCGCAGTGATTCCCGGTTCAGGAAGAAGCGGCATATCTATCGTCGATTTCTCGCTGATGAAAAGGGACTCCACCGGTGTAACCCTTAACCCTGGTATAGAACGGGGGAGAGGGCCTGAAGATAGGAGCCTGTGGCCCCGGGCCTCATCCACCGAGGTGCCGTCGTAAGAATGCCAGGGTGCGCAGCCAGGCGTCCTGGGCCTCTTCCTGCCGGTAGATGTCCGGCTTGGTATCGTTGAAGAAGGCGTGTGGGGCGTTGGGATAGGACTTGACCTCACCCTCTTTGTTCGATTTTTTCATAGCATCCCGCAGCCTGTCCGCATGGTCAAGGGTGATCCACTCGTCCAGCCCAGCGTGGACGAAGAGCAGGGGGCAGGACATCTGGGGCACCAGGTCTATGGGGTTCACAGGGTTGTTCTCGGTGGGCTGGTCGTTGACTATCTGGCCGTAGAAAGCGACGGCGGCCTTGATCTCCTTGTTCAGACAGGACATCAGCAGGGAATGTCCGCCGCCCATGCAAAAGCCTACGACGCCGATCCTGTCCCCCCTGGCGAAATCTGCACTCGCCAGGTACTCTACTCCCCCGTTGAGATAACGCATGGCCGTATCGTGCCGGAGGCCCTCCATCAGCTTGGCGGCCTCATCGGCATCCAGGGTAACCTTGTTCCCGGCGAAGGAATACATGTCAACCGCCAGGGCGGCGTACCCCTCTCTGGCGAACCTGTCGGTCAGGTCCTTGATATGGCCATCCAACCCCCACCACTCCTGAAGCACTATCAAGCCGGGATGGGGTCCCCCCGAGGAGGGCCGGGCCAGGTATCCGGCAACACTCTCCCCATCTGATTCAAAACTTATCGTCGACGTCGATAGATCCTGGGCCATGATAGTAGCTCCTCCCGCTCGCCGATGGCGCTTTCTATCGAAATGCCTTTACTCATATAGCTGGAACCCCGAGATTTGTCAAGCCGGTGAGCCTGGAGAATGTTTAATAACACTATCGACCATCCCCCTGTCCCCCTTCCTGGCCAGGAAGGGGGGATAAATTAGGTTTGTCCCGAACTCGGGACAAACCCCCGGCCCCGACTCGTCCCGATACTCGGGACTCGGCGTCGGGACACTCCCTTTTTCGAGAAGCTAAATAAAGGGCCTCTGAATTTGCCATGATACCTGCTGCTAAAGATGGTATGGTTGTTTTGAAGGGAACAGAACATTGAAAAATAGGGGCGGCCCGTAACGGAATCGGCGAGCAGGAGGGGGACGTCAAATGATCAAGCTGCAGGGGCTGGACCACTTCGGCATCGAGGTAGGGGACATGGCCCGGGGGGTGGAGTTCTATTCCAGAACCCTGGGCATGGAGGTGCAGGCCCAGTTCGGCCACATGACCCTGATGAAGTGTGGTCAGAACGAGCTGGCGCTGTTCGAGAGGGCGGACCTGCCCCTGAAGGGACAGGAGGCGATAAAGGACCCCCTGGGCAGGGGACACTGGGCTTTCAACGTCTCCCTGGAAGATTTCGAGGCAGCCAGGGAGCGATTCCCCAGAGAGGGGATACCCTGCCACGGGCCCGTGGACTGGGGCGACCACGATTGCCTCTATTTCCTGGACCCCGATGGCAACCTGCTGGAGCTGATCAGTCCCAGGAGGTAGGCCCAACACTCCATTTATTCGTTAGTTGATGTCGGTCAGGATAGTGCCGGGGTTGCTAGGACTCGGGCCCAGACTTTATCATCTCCACGCTCCCATACAGGACAGCACTGTATTACGATGCCTACCCTCCTTTAAGGTGGGTCGAAGCATGTGCTGCCTGCCCTGACCCAGACTTATCGGACAAAGGGGGGGTCAGCAGTTCGGTTTTGAGGTGCCCTTGGACTGGCATAAGGCCTACAAAGACAAGATTGTAAGTGCTGAAGAGGCTGTGACTGCCGTGAGGTCAGGCGACGTGGTGGTGATCACTCGCCATCCCCCGCCCCGAATCCTCATGAATGCCCTGGCCGCTCGGAAAGATGATCTCCGTGACGTAAGAATCAGGGGCATCTCCCCGGCCTTCGACCCGGGCTGGTTTCAGCCGGGCTGGGAGGAGTCCTTCAGCCCGGTGCCGGAGATATTCCTGGGGCCCGTGGCCCGGCCCGCCCTGGACGAGCGCCGAATCGACTACTCCCCCGTCATCTTCTCCCTCCAGATCAAGCCCCTGGACGAGCGCCCCGGGGACGCGAGGAAGGTCGACGTCATCCTTGTGACCATCTCTGCCCCCGATAGAAACGGCTTCTGCAGCTTCGGGTCTGACCTGTGGGCCAAGCGAGAGCTCGCCAAACGGGCCGGGACGGTGCTGGCCCAGGTTGACGAGACATTTATCAGGACATATGGCACCAACTACATCCACGTATCGGAGATCGATTGCCTGGTAGAGCACACACTCCCGGCCCTAAGCCCTGAGGAGGCCGAATCCGTGATCCAGAAGGCTGTGGATGAAGAGGCGCGGGTCGAACTTAGACGCCTCCTGGCCAACCTCTCTCCCCAGAGACAGGCCGAGGTGCTGCCGATGCTGGTGGTCAGGCCCGCGGACCAGATAAGGGAGTTCGGCCGGGCCAGGGGACTGGCAGAGCCGTCGGAGGACCTGAAGGCGATAGCAGCGAACCTGTCCGAGCTTGTAAGGGACGGCGACACCATCCAGATCGGCATCGGCACACCCAGCGCCTACATGCCCCAGCTTGGCGTCTTCGACCACCGAAAGGACCTGGGCTGGCACTCGGAGATGGGGGCCGTGGGAGTGGTCCACCTCGTCGAGAAAGGGGTCATCAACGGCAGCAGGAAGACCATCAACAGGGGGAAGGCGGTCTTCACCGGCCTGGACGGCTGCGACGCCGACGAGATAGCCTACGCCGCCGACAACCCCCTCATAGAGCTGCGGGACGCCAGCTACGTGGTCAGCATACCCACCGTGGCGGGCCACCAGAACATGGTCTCCATCAACAACGCCCTCTCGGTGGACCTGAGCGGTCAGATCAACTCGGAGACGGTGTTCGGCGCCCGGCTGTACAACGGGACTGGGGGCCAGCCGGAGCTGCACATCGGGGCCGTCCTGTCTAAGGGGGGAAGGGCCATTACCCTGGTGCGCTCTACGGCCGTGGGAGGCGCCGTCTCCCGCATCGTGGCCCAGCATGAGGAAGGGGCCGTTATCACCATTCCCCGTACCTTTGCCGACATCGTGGTTACCGAGTACGGGGTGGCCCGGCTTCTTGGCAAGTCGATAAGGGAGCGGGCCCGAGAGTTGATAGCCATCGCCCACCCGGACTTCCGCTCCGACCTTAAGGGAGCCGCCGAGAGGCTGTATTATCCCTAGGAGGGTGCTGAATCCCGACAAGTCCCGAGTATCGGGACAAGTCGGGACGACCATCCCCTGGCCTCCTTCCTAACCAGGAAGGGGGAGGAATTATATTTGAGTCCCGACACGTCGGGATCAAACTCCCGGTCCCGACGCCGAGTCGGGACACACCCCATATTTCATCAGCTTGCTAGATCA
>JADFJI010000127.1 GCA_022566235.1 Chloroflexota bacterium | reverse complement strand
CCGCGTCGGGACAGGGGGTTTGGGGGTGTCCCCCAAACCTAATTTACCCCCCCCTTCCTGGCCAGGAAGGGGGGCAGGGGGATGGTCGAAAGTGTTATTAGCACTCTCCAGGGGAAGGTAGGAGAAGACCATGAGCAACGACTTTCACGGCGTCCACTGGATGCTGGCCACTCCTTTCGACGAGAAGGAAGAGTTGGACACGGACAGCATTCCCGGACTGGTGGAGAAGGCGAGGGAGGCGGGATGCAAGGGGGTGGTGGCCCTGGGCATGATGGGCGAGGCCCACCGTTTGACGGATCGGGAGGCCCGGCTGGTGGCTGAGACCGTGGTGGAGGCCGCAGACGGCATGCCCGTGACCCTGGGCACCTCGGCCCCCAGCACTATGGCGGCCATAGCGCGCAGCAAGGAGGCCCAGGAGCTGGGGGCCACGGCGATTATGGTGGCCTCACCCCCCATGGCTAGGAGCAACCTCGATGCGGTCTACGCCCACTACCATCGGATAGCCGAGGCCGTAGACCTGCCCATCATAGTGCAGGACTACCCCAAGATCACGGGAGTGCATATGCCCCCGGAGTTCTTCGCCAGGCTGGCCGAGGGCATACCGTCGGTCCAATATTGCAAGATCGAGGCGCCCCCGACTCCACCCAAGATAAGCGCCATTCTACAGCTAACGGGGGACAGGC
Organism: Chloroflexota bacterium; assembly: GCA_022566235.1. Classification (GTDB taxonomy): domain Bacteria; phylum Chloroflexota; class Dehalococcoidia; order Plut-88900; family Plut-88900; genus JACZVB01. Next base: position 6,098 of record JADFJI010000127.1, on the reverse strand, counting down.
TGACCGTTTTCGGCGGCCTCGGTGGACTGTTCCTGCTGGACGAACTAGTCCACGGGGCCGCAGGGGCCATGACCGGCTTCGCTTACCCGGAGGTGCTGGTGGAGATCTGCCGCCACATGGACGAGGGCGATAGAGCCAGGGCCGAGGAGGTCTTTTATCGCTACCTGCCCCTCATCCTCTTCGAGGTCCAGGAGGGCATAGACCTGGGCATTCGTAAGGCGGCCCTCTGTCACCGGGGACTGATCAGCACGCCGAAAGTCCGACACCCCGGGGCCCAGGCCAGCGAGAGCATCGTCAAGGAGCTTCTCAGTCATATCGAGAGGCTGGCCTTGTAGCCCGGGGCCTATAGCCCCAGGTGCGGCCCTGAACTCGCCGTTGAAAGCAGTGAAGGGTCAGGCCCGAGATTAGACTCTATCCTGAGGAATGAGGAGTATGGATAAACGGGACTTCGATGTGGTAGTGATAGGCGCCGGCTCCGCGGGGTGCACTCTGGTAAACGTGCTCTGCCAGTCGGAGAGGCTTTCGGTGTGCCTGGTGGAGGCGGGCCCCGACTACGGCCCCTTTGACAGTGGCCACTGGCCCGAGGACCTCCTGGACCCCAGGTTCGACCCGATGAGCCATGATTGGGACTACCAGGCCTATCGGGCCGAGGGCTCGGGATTCATAGACCCCAGGGCCAAGGTTGTAGGAGGGTGCTCTTCACACAACGACTGTGCTGCTCTCTGGGGCCTCCCGGACGACTACGATAGCTGGGCGAGGGCTGGGAATCCGGGCTGGGGCTTCGAGGATTTGAAGCCGTTGATACAACGAATCGAGGGAGTCTCACCCGACTCCGTCACACCATATCGCGGCCGCAACGGCGCCCTGTATACCCGGAGACGGCCGGAGAGTGAGCTTTCCATCTATCAGAGGTTCTATTTAGACGCGTGCTCGGAGGCCGGCTTCCCCAGGGTCGACGATATGAGCGCCCCTGACCCGGAGGAAGGGGTCGGCTCCTACCATGCTAACGTCAAGGACTCGGTGAGATGGAACGCGGCCTTTGCCTTCCTCGACCCCGTGCGGGAGCACCCCAACCTCACCATCATGAGCGACACGATGACAGACCGGCTGATCATCGAAGGCTATAAGGCCACGGGCCTGATCTGCCAGACGAGTAATGGGGCCCTGGAGCTGAGGGCGGAAAGGTTCATTCTCTGCGCTGGGGCCTACGGTTCGCCCTCTGTTCTGATGCGGTCGGGCATCGGGCCTCCTGGCCATCTGAGAGAGTTGAATATCCCCGTGTTGATCGACCTGCAAGGCGTGGGTCGTAACCTGCATGACCATCCGTCCTTCTACATTCAATTCGTGCCGACTCCCGATGCCTGGCGAGTGGTGACCGAGGACCTTGGCAGCCCGGACGCCTATAGGGGACAGGTCATGCTGAGGGCCAAGAGCCCCTTTTGCCAGGGCCCATTCGATCTTCATATCATGCCAGCCCAGGTCAACAGGACTCTGGAGAGCCGGACACTGGAGTTCTTTGCATGCAACATGGCCCCTCTATCCCGTGGCGAGGTTCTGCTGAGGGGCGAGGACCCGGGCCTGCCCCCCAGGATACTCACCCGCTACCTTACGGACCCCGAAGACCGAGATATGTCAGTGCTGGTCTACGGGCTGGAGCTGATACGAAGGCTGGCCGGCAAAGGGCCTCTGGCCTCTGTTTTAGCCGGTGAGTCGGAGACCTGGAACAGCCTCCGGTCCGAGAACCAGATAAAAGACCATCTGAGGAGGACGGTGCGCAACTACTCTCACGCAGTCGGCACCTGCAAGATGGGGCCGTCCGTAGACCCTGATGCGGTCGTCGACAGCGCGGGCCGGGTGCATGGAGCTGATAACCTGTACGTCGCCGATGCTTCCATCATCCCCCTGATCCCCAGGGTCAATACCAACCTCACCGCAATGCTCATCGGTATGAAAGTAGCCGACCAGTTGCTGGCCAGCCCGGTGTGACCTTTGGCTATCTACTTTCTATCGTCATACAGGTCGCATCGCCCTCTACAACATAGCCACCAGCGGGCTGATGAAAAAGGGGTGTTCAGTCCCGAGTATCGGGATGGCTGGGAGTTTGATCCCGACATATCGGGACTCAAATATAATTTCTTCCCCCTTCCTGGCCAGGAAGGGGGTTAGGGGGATGGTCGAAAGGGTTTTCAGCACCCTGCTTGCGTTAGCTCGCTCTGGGAATAGGTGGAACAGTTTGATAAGATACATGCCTGATTAGGTGGGAAGTCATGACCAACTACAGGATAATATCGTCGGACAATCACATCTTCTCTGAACCCTCGCCGTGACTGTCACCGAACACAACGGGTCTGGCCCGTGGGATGCCATAGTCATCGGCGGTGGTCATAATGGGCTGGTGTGTGCCGCCTATCTGGGTAAGGCGGGCCTGTCGGTGCTGGTGCTGGAATCACGTGAGGTGCTCGGCGGCCCTTGCGGCAGTTTCGAGTTTATCCCCGGCTACACGGCGAGCTTCTCCAACTCACCCGGCTCCCTTGAGTCGCGCGTGGTCTCCGAGTTGGAATTGGCCGAGGCGGGGCTGCGCTTCGAGCGGTCCGACCCGACGGTTTTGCAATTCTTTCCGGAGCGACCCTTCGTTGTGTGGCGGGATCAATCCCGTGTAGATGCACAATTCGACGCGCTTCGCGCTGGTGAAGGGAAGCGTTACCGGCGCTTCATTGGATCGCTGGAGGACCTTGCGACACGGCTGGGCGTCTCGATATTTGAGCCCTGCCCGGGCCTCGCCTCAATGGCTTCAAACCTCAAGACGGCTGCCGATCGTGATCTCTTCGATCGCGTGTTTCACGGCAGCTTACGAGAAATCCTCTACGAGTACCTGGAAACCGATGAAGCGCGTGCGCTGATAGGCTTGCTCGCCTCCAACGTGAACATCGTGCCACCGTCGGCGCCCGGGACGGCGTGTGGGCTCATGTTCCGACCCCTTGCCCTAGCTTCCGCAACCAGACTCCCGGCAGACGACTTCAGGCGCATGCCGTTGCGCGGCTCTACCGGCCACCCCATAGGTGGTATGGGAGCGATTATCGACGCCATAGCGAACCGGTGCCGCAGCTTTGGTGTAGCTCTGCGCACGGGAGCGCGCGTCGGACGCGTGCTGTATCGCGACGGTCAGGCCTGTGGTGTAGAGTGTGAGGATGGCACGGTTCACGAGGCCGGTGTGGTCATCTCGGCCATCAACCCGAAGACGCTGTTCGCCGACCTCCTGGACGACGCCGCAGTGGGTGCAGAGATACGTGACGGTGTAGCCCGGGTGCCGATGCGGGGCTCTGCCTTCAAGATGGCGCTCGCACTCGATGGCACTCCCCACTACGCGAACCTGCCCGGCGACCTCACGCAGGCACAGGCCGCCACCTGTCAGTTCCGAGTGACCCACTCCATCGACTACATCGAGCAGGCGATCACCGATGCGCTGTCAGGGCGGCCGTCAGAGCACCCGATCATCTGGGGCTTGATCCCTTCGGTCATATCGCCACAGCTCGCCCCGGAAGGCAAACACATCATGAGCCTGAACATCTGGCACGCCCCCTACGACCTGGCTGAGGGGGACTGGGCCGATGAGAAGGACCGATTCGCCAAGCGATGTATCGATGCGCTCACCCAGTACATGCCGGATCTACCCGATCGTATCTTGGACGTGTGCAGCCTGAGTCCACGGGATTGCGAGGCTGAGCTAGGTATCGTCGGCTCTAACATCACCCATGGCGAAATGCTGCCGCACACCCTGTTCGGACCACGCCCCCATGCCCTCGCGAACGACTACCGCACGCCGCTAAATGGGCTCTATCTCACCGGCGGCGGAGTCTGGCCGGGCGGTTTTGTCACGGGTGTGCCGGGACACAATACCAGCAAGGCCGTGCTGGCGGACCTTGCACATCGTTCGAAGGCCGTGCCGGCGGAGGCAACCTGGCATTCCTCGTGAATATCAAGAAACACTGGCCCTTGGACATGGACGGATAGGGCCGGGGAGCTAGATAGTCTCGCCCCTACTCTCATCGCCCACATTGCTGAATTTGCATCCAGGCAGTTTGATGGGGAATATCGGTCAGCGCCAACAGGTTTAATCAGGGTCCTGTCACTGCCAGTTTGATTGAGGTTTGCCTGGCGATGGCAAGTGGGTGACTGTGAGATGGATATGGGTGCGAATCTCGATGATGCCGTGTCTTCAGAAGGGTTGCCAGCCCTTGGCCCCGGGGACCGGGACCGGCTTCTGAAGCACATCCTCAAAGGTGTATCTAGGGCCTTCTACCTCACCCTTCGGATTCTTCCCGGGGGCCTCAGGGAGCCGGTGGGCCTGGCCTACCTGCTGGCCCGGGCCGCCGATACCATAGCCGACACCAGGGCCCTGGCGCCCGATGAGCGGTTGGCCAGGCTCCTGGATTTCAGGGCCCAGGTAGAAGGGCCCGCATGTTTGGAGGTCCTTACCAGCATCGGAGCGGCGGTGGATGAGCGAGCTACCCTCAGCGAGAGGGAGCTGCTGGCCTCTCTCCCCAAGGCCTTCTCCATTCTGGAGTCTCTACCAGGACCCGACCAGGCCCGGGTAAGATCGGTCGTGGTCACCCTGACCCGGGGGATGGAGATGGACCTGACGATCTTCCCGCCCGAGGCCTCGGGTCAGGTAGGGACATTGAAAACAGCGGAGGAGTTGGACCGGTATACATACCTGGTGGCCGGTTGCGTCGGCGAGTTCTGGACCGAGATAACCAGGGCCCACACCCCTGCCCTCAATAGCTGGGACCCACAGCGGATGTCCGAGTTAGGAGTTCGCTTCGGAAAAGCGCTGCAGCTTACCAATCTCCTCCGGGACGTGCCCAGGGACCTGAGGATGGGGCGCTGTTACCTTCCCCAGGAGGAGCTCCGAGGCGTGGGGCTGAACCCAGACGACCTGCTGAGGCCGGAGGCCGGGCCTCGGGCCCGGTCGGTGCTGGTGCAGGGAATCAGGAACGCGCTGAATCACTATCAGGCCGCGGAGAGGTATCTGTATGCCGTTCCCGCTCGCAGCCTGCGATTGAGGCTGGCCGTATCGTGGCCCCTGCTCATGGGCCTCGCGACCCTTGGCAGGCTGGCCCGCAACCGGCAATGGCTGGACCCAAAACGGCCATCGAAGGTCTCACGGTCATGGGTCTATCGTATGATGCTTCTCTCAGTTCCCTGTGCCTTCTCCAACGGGCTATTACGAGCCTGGGTCTCTCGGCTGCACAGCGAAGTTGAGAAAGCCCTCTAAGCTGAGATTATTCCCCTCGACCACTACCTAAACCTGTCGCATCTCTTCAGGTTTAATGCAGAGGAGGCTATGCTATAATCGCTCCTCGGAGGCGGACAACCCGTCTCTCTAACCAGACATGATTTCATACCAACTCTAATGGAGATCAAAGGCGATAGGATACTGAAGAGCCCGCTTGATCGGGTGTGGGCTGCCCTGAACGACCCAGAGGTCCTGGCCAAATGCACCCCTGGCTGCCAGCTCCTTGAACCGAATGGCGATTCCAGCTACAGGGTGGTGATGGAGCTGGGGGTAGCGGGAATTAAGGGACGGTACGAAGGGGAAGTGAAGATATCGGACATCGTGCCCAACACCTCGTACAGGATGACGGTGACGGGGGAGGGGCTTCTGGGTTTCATCAAGGGCGAGGGGACCGTGTCCCTGACGCCCGAGGACGGCAACACCAGGCTCACCTACAGCCTGGACTCTCAGGTGGGCGGCAAACTCGCGGGGGTGGGTCAAAGGGTGCTGGGTGGGATAGCCAAGATGATGGTGGGTAAATTCTTCTCGGCCCTCGAGCAGAGCCTACAGGACGCCGACTAGGACGCCGATAGCTACTACTTCCAAATGAAGCCGGCCAAGTTTGACTACCACGCTCCCACGGAACTGAAGGAGGCCCTGGACCTCCTTCGGCAGTATGGCGACGAGGCGAAGATCCTGGCTGGAGGCCAGAGCCTGGTGCCCATGATGAACATGCGGCTGGCCCGACCCGCCGTCGTCGTCGACATAAACCGCATCACCTCCCTGGACTATCTGGAGCGGACCGAAGGCGGGGGGCTCAAGA
>JADFJI010000126.1 GCA_022566235.1 Chloroflexota bacterium | reverse complement strand
TGATTGCACCGGTTCTCTCGGCCCTGTTGGTCGGTCCGGTGTTGGCGCAGGCCCCTGCGGCCCCGCCGCCGCCGGTCAAGGCCGGGATGAGCCTCGAGGAGCAGTTCACTTTGTTCCTCCACTTCATCGCCCTGGGGCGCTACGACTTCGCCCATGCCTACGGCGCCGATTTGCTCCAGCGGCCTGACCTCGACCCGGCCAAGATCCTCGAGTATGCCGACGAGCAGAAGAAGAGTGTCGAGACGCTCATCACCATGTCGTCGCACGCCACGCTCGGCCCCGCCGTGCGGGGGGTGCTCGAGGTCATCGAGCAGGGCCGCCATCTGCGGCGGACCGATCCGGCCCGGATCCGGGCCCAGATCGAGCGGCTGGCGGGCAACCCGCGGGCCGTGCTGCTGGCGACGGAAAACCTGCGCGAGTCGGGCGAGTACGCCTTGCCGTGGATCGTCGAGTACCTGCGCGATTCGGAGAAGGCATCGCTGCACCCGCGGATCGTGAACGCGTTGCCGCAGATCGGGCTGGGGGCGATGAACCCGGCCGTCATCGCGCTGGGCATGGCCGACGACGACGCGACGCGGCGGTTTCTCATCGACAGCCTGGGCAAGCTGGCCTATCGCCAGGCCGTGCCCTACCTCAAGAAGATCGCCGAGACCGGGTCCACCTTCGCCTCCCGGGGAGATGAATCCGGTACCCACACCAAGGAGAAGCGACTGTGGGAACAGGCCGGAATCGACTCCCCCGAAGATAAGGACTGGTATATGTCCCTGGGTCAGGGCATGGGCGGCACCCTGACGACGGCAAATGAAATGAGGGCCTATACCCTCAGCGATAGGGGCACCTACCTCGCTCGGGCCAAGCTTGACCTGGTGGTGCTGACCGAAGGCGATGAACTTTTGTTCAACCCGTATCACGTGATGATAGTCAACCCGGAGAAGTTCCCCAACGTTCAGGCGGAACTGGCCCGCCTCTTCGTAGATTTCCTGCTGTCGGAGGAGACCCGGCAGGCCATAAACGAGTTCGGTCGGGATAAATACGGCCAGGGCCTTTTCACTCCCGTCGACGTGCGCTCCACCGACGAGTGACGTCTGGCAGGTAGATCGATATGAAGCGGGACTAGATGGAAAACCGACGTGTGATGCTGATTTCTAATCATGGGTGAGATCCTATCGGGTATATGGCAGGCGCTGAAGCTGATAGGGAGCCTGGACCCGGAGGTCAGGCGCATAGCCCTTTTCTCCCTGGAGGTCTCGGGGCTAGCCCTCCTGTTGTCTGCACTCCTGGGGATTCCATACGGCATGTGGCTGGCCTTCGCCCGGTTCCCGGGACGCCGGGTTCTCATAAGCCTCACCTATGCCGGCATGGCCTTTCCCACGGTGGTGGTTGGCCTGGTGGTACTCCTGATCCTGTCCAACAACGGGCCGCTGGGATTCCTCGGCTGGTTGTTTACGCCCCTGGCTATCATCATCGCCCAGTTCATCATAGCCTTCCCAGTGGTCTCCAGCCTGACCATGTCGGCTATTCTGGGCATCAGCCCAGAGATGCGCCAACAGCTCCGCAGCCTGGGGGCTACCAGGTGGCAGACCACCCTCGCCCTTTTGCGGGAGGCCCGGCTCCCTATGATAATCGCCCTGGCCGCCGCCTTCGGTAGGGTGGTGACCGAGGTTGGGGCAGTGATCATAGTGGGAGGGAACATAGCCGGCAGCACACGGGTCCTGACCACGGCGATCGTCCTGGAAACCAGAAAGGGCGCCTTCGAGGCCGCCATCGCCCTGGGAATCGTGCTGTTGCTCATCTCCTTCAGTATCAATCTGCTGGCCACCCATCTTCAGGGCAGGGCGCTGAGCAGATGAGGGATTCCATCTACATCCTGGACAGGCTGGTCAAGCGCTACGGGCATAGGGAGGCGTGCAACATCGCCCACATGGAGATCATACGGGGCGAAATCTTAGGCATCATAGGGCCCAGCGGCTCTGGTAAGAGCACCCTGCTCCGGCTTTTGAACCTCCTGGAGCCCCCAACCTCGGGATCGGTGACCTTCGATGGCACAGTGTTCGATGGCCATACATCGGTGGACATCGCGGTGCGCCGGAGGATGACCATGGTCTTCCAGAATCCACTCCTGTTCAACACTTCGGTCCTGAGCAACGTAGCCTACGGCCTGAAGGTGAGAGGAGAAAAGGACAACAGGGAGAAGGCGTATCAGTTTTTGGACCGCCTGGGAATGGGAGACCTGGCCAGAGAACATGCGGCAACTCTCTCTTACGGCGAAGCCCAGAGGGTGGCCCTGGCCCGGGCCCTCGTCCTGGGTCCCGACGTCCTGCTGCTGGACGAGCCTACCGCCAATCTGGACCCGTTCAACGTGGGCGTCATAGAGAAGCTTATCCTGCAGGCGAACCGGGAGATGGGCACAACCATAGTGCTGGTCACCCACAACGTCTTCCAGGCCAGACGCCTGGCGGGAAGGGTCGCCTTGCTGCTGGATGGAAGAGAGGTGGAGGTGGGCCCCACGGAGGAGCTTTTCTCCCAGGCCAGGGACCCCAGGACCCGGGCCTTCATCAACGGAGAGATGGTGTACTAACAGGGTGCTGAAAGAGCCTTTCGACCATCCCCCTGACCCCCTTCCTGACCAGGAAGGGGGAAGAAATTATATTTGAGGGACACCCTCAAACTCCCGGTAAAGGGGCTTCGCCCCTCTGCACACCCCATATTTTATCAGCCTGCCAGTGCCCTTTGTGCGGAATAATTCTTGGGAAAAGTTGGATATTACTTAGGCGACCAGAAGGCCAGATTGCCCGGGGCGATGGCCCTGGCAGGGGCGCTGCCGTCTACCGGCAGGACGAAAATGGTATCGGCTCCGCTCCCGTTGCTGCTCGGCTCTCTGCCCGCGTAGACAAGGCTCCGGCTATCCGGGGACCAGAGGCTGTTGGAATATGCGTACTGGTCGAAGAAGGAGAACATGGTGAAAATCTGCTCCCTGGATGGCACGAAATCAGCCAGTTTCCTTTCTGAAGTCCCCATTCTGTTGTTGACATTCCAGGAGATGGTGGCGGTGGCCCGGTCGATGCTGACGTAGGCCAGCTTGCTTCCGTCTGGAGACCAGAAGAAGGCAGCTATCTCGAGTGTGGATATCAGCCGCGTTTCCAACGCATCTGCGTCAAATACCACAAGGCCATCGTAGGTAGGCGTACCCAGATTGGTGGAGGCGGAGAGTTGGGTAAAGGCTATCTCGTTGACTACGGGGGACCACATGAATACTCCGAGGTTGTTGATGGGGGCCACCCTGAGCGGGGTACCTTCATCCAGGTTGGCAATTAACAGGCTATCCACCCCGTTCAGCCGGTCGACGTAGGCGATACGCTTGCCGTCGGGGGCCCAAGAGGGGGCCCTGAAAGCTACAGACTGAAACGCAAAGGTGGATATGCTCAACTCACCTCGGATATCGACAATGCTCAGGATTCCCTGCAGGTGATGCAAAAGCCGATGGCCATCGGGGGACCATGAGATGTAGGATGGGGCTCCCTCGGCCACAGGGCGCGGGTCTTGAAGCCCTTCATCGTCGATCAGGTACAAGACCAGGCTTTCGGGTGTGGCGGCCAGGAACGCGATGGTTTCGCTATCAGGGGCCCAGTAGATGTAGTGAGGACTTCTGGGAGCGACGAATCTCCCTACTAATTCGGGGGGATCTTGAAATATCTTCTCCGGTAGCCCCCCAGGTATGTGAGCAACCCACAGGGAGCCGGCGATATCGCCGTTTTCGGCGTAGCTGGTGAAGGCGATCTTAGTGGCATCTGGAGACCAGGTCGGCCAGTTGTAGATGGTGTGACTGTTGAAAAGACCGACCCCGGACAGCGATGCGGTCTCGCCGGACATGGGGATGGTAAGCAGCTCCGGGTTCGAGCCATCGGGCCGTATTGTATAGATGTTGTCGTCAGGGCCTACATAGGCTATCAAGTTCACTGAATCATCCTCTTGGCTTGGAGTCGGAGATGCCTGGGATGGCTGTGTGATCGGGGTGGGAGAAGCGAGTGGAGCCGGTATGGAGGTTGGTACGGCAGTCTCTTGCGGAGGTGTCTCGCCGGAGCCGCCGCAGGCCACAATTAAGAGCACCATGAGGGTTGCAGCACCTGCTCCCCAAATGCGAGGGGAAAGACCGTGGGTAAAGGTGAGGCGACGGCTCTTCAAAGCTTGTCCCAATCTACTTCGTTCAGGTCGAATCTCGGGCCGTCCAGACATACCATTCTCACTCCGCTAGTGGTGAAGACAGAACAGCCGTAGCAGATGCCGAAACCGCAGGCCATACGAACTTCTAGAAGGACCTGGGTGGGCACGGAGATGCCCTGGGCCTTCCAGGTGTCGCGGACGGCTTTGTACATGGGAACGGGGCCGCAGAGGAAAACCTGATCGGCATTTCGGACATACTTGGAGAGGCAATCGGTGATCAGGCCTCTCTCACCAGCGGACCCGTCCTCCGTCACCTCTACGTACTCCACCTGGGGCTGGACCCACTCTTTGGGATAGAGAAGGGATGCGGTCCGGCCGGCGGATAGGATGGTGACGGAACGCCCCGAGGAGATGGCCTGGTCTGCGAGGGCGATGAGGGGAGCAAGCCCCGTGCCCCCACCCCCCATGAGGAGGTGTCGCGCTCCAGGATCGATCTCATACCCCCGGCCCAGGGGGCCCAGGACCTGGATCTCCTCACCTGCCTCTCTTTTTCCCAGCCAACCCCTGGCCAGCCCATCGGCATTGAACATGAGAGCAATGGAGGTGGGCGTCACCCACTCTGGATGAGGCCCTTCTGGATCGTTCTCCAGCATCCTGGGGCCGTATCGGTGGACGCTTATGGCCCGCCTCAGGAGGGGATCGGACCCTTTGCCGCAGATTGCCATGACAAACTCCCCGGGCTTCTCGCTGGCGGCTACCAGGGGAGCGTCGACCCAAAGGCAGCAGATCCCAGGGCCCAGGGTCTGGTTTGCCAGGACTCTTACCTTTCGATCTTCCATATCTAAATCGGGGTGTTCAGGTAATCTTTGAGGGGTTTCACATTATAGTTCAGGGGGCCATCCAGGAGAGAGTCCACCACCGCCCGGGCTGTATCCAGGGATGTGAAGCAGGGGATGCGCTGCTCTGCTGCGGCCCTGCGGATCTGGAAACCATCCCGCAGGGGGGTCCGGTGTCCTGTCAGGGTATTGATTACAGCGATCACCTTGCCATCCCGTATCAAGTCCACGATATCCGGGTCGCCCTGCTGAAACTTGGCAACGGGAGTGACCGGCAGGCCTACGGCCCGTATCATCTCGGCGGTGCCCTCAGTGGCGAACAACCGGTAGTGTAGAGAGTCCAGCTTCCGGACGATAGACAATGCCTCGGCCTTGTCCCGGTCCGCTATGCTCAGGAGGATGGCTCCCTCGGTCGGCAACATCATATCTCCAGCCAGCAACGCCTTGGCGAGAGCGGGCCCGAACTTGTGGTCGATACCCATCACTTCACCAGTGGACTTCATTTCGGGCCCCAGATATGTATCAACGCCTACGAGCTTGGCCATGGAAAACACCGGCGCCTTGATAGCGACCAAGTTGCCGCTGGCCCGAAGGCCCGTTCGGTAGCCCTGGGCCTTCAGGGTCGTCCCCATCATTACCCGGGTGGCTATCTGTACCATGGGTATGGTGGTGACTTTCGATAGGAAAGGCACGGTCCTGCTGGCCCTGGGATTCACCTCCAACACATATACTAACGATTCCCCATCGTCTTCAGTTACCTCACCATCCCTCCCCTTCCCGGGATTCATAACCACGTACTGGATGTTCATGAGGCCCTTGACCTGGAGTCCCAGACCGATGCGCACCGTGTAGTCGACTATCGCATCGGTCTGGGACTGAGTCAGGGTAGGGGCGGGATACACCGCCATGGAATCACCGCTGTGAACTCCGGCCCTCTCGATATGTTCCATGATTCCGGGTATCAGCACCTGTTCGCCATCGCAGATGGCGTCCGCCTCCACCTCCATACCTTCCAGGTATTTGTCGACGAGGATAGGGCGTCCACGGCCCACTTCCACCGCCCCGGTTATATAACGTATCAACTCTGTGGCGTTATGCACGATCTCCATTGCCCTGCCGCCGAGAACGTAGCTGGGCCGGACCAGGACGGGATAGCCTATGTTCTGGGCGACGTTGAGGCCTTCTTCGATGGTGGTAATGGAGGCTCCAGGAGGCTGGGGTATGCCGAGTCGATTGAGAAAGTCCTCGAAGCGTTGACGGTCCTCCGCGATGTCGATGGTGTCAGAGGAGGAGCCCAAAATGGAGGCCCCGCTCCGGTACAGGGGCTCCGCGAGGTTGATGGCCGTCTGGCCGCCAAACTGTACCACTGCGGCAGCAGGAGCGGTGTCGGTGCCGTTATCTAGCCCGTTTTCGTTGTCCAGGATATCCCTGATGCTCTCCTCGTCCAGGGGCTCGAAATAGAGCCTATCGCTGATGTCGAAGTCGGTGGATACCGTCTCCGGGTTTGAGTTGACCATGATGCTGGTGATTCCCTCCTTCTGGAGGGCCCACGCTGCGTGGACGCTGCAGTAGTCGAACTCTATCCCCTGGCCGATGCGTATCGGCCCGCTGCCTATGACCAGGGCCCGGGGCCCCGACATTGCTTTGGTCTCGTTCTCTTGTTCGTAGGAGCTGTAGAAATATGGAGTCACGGCCTCGAATTCCGCGGCGCAGGTGTCCACCATCTTGTATACGGGCCGCAACCCCCATTGATGGCGGAGGTTTCGCACCTGCTCTGGAAGCCTGTCCGCTA
>JADFJI010000125.1 GCA_022566235.1 Chloroflexota bacterium | reverse complement strand
ACAGGTCTCAGCACCCACGGGCTAGCCGATGGCCAAGATACGCTTAGGATTCTCTATAAGAATAGCCTTAACCTGCTCCTCCTTGACCCCTTTTTTCCTCATCATGGGTACCACCACCTGAAGGATGTGGGCGTAGCCGTAGCCCCCATACCTGAGCAAGCTGGTCTTCCAGGCGATGTCGTGGGATATCATCACCTGGTTCAAGTGGCCTTCCTCGATAAGCTGCATGATTAAGTCTATGCGTCTGCCGTCGTTGGGCATATCAATGGGAGCCAAGGGATAGCGGGACGACTCTAGGCCGAAGAGGTCAAACTCCAGATAGCATCCGGTCGCCGCCAACTCCCTTAGAGTATCAAAGTCGAACACGGTCCTATCGAGATGGCCCATAATCGTTCGCTTAAGGTCGCCCCCAGCCTCTTCGATTATGTGGAGAATCTCCATCGGCACGGTTGGGTGCCGGCCGGGATGAATGGTTATGGCCGCTCCTGTGAGGCCCTGGGCTCCGGCGGCGGCCCTCAGCACCTTTCGCTCGTTTTTGGTCAAAGGCCATGAACACCCTATCTCGCCTATAATGCCCGATCGTATCCCCGAATCATTCACCCCTACCGTGATATCCCTAACTATCTCCTCTACTATCTCTTCTTCTTTTTTCTCATCCATATCAGGGGGGTGAAAGCTATCGACGTAATACCCTGACCCCATGATGATATTCAGGCCAGTGGCTCTGGAGATGCGGGCTAGACCCAGGGGGTCCCGGCCTATCGTGCCGCTGGAAGCATCTACCAGGCTGGTGCCGCCCGCCCATTTATAACGAATCACCTCCTCGGTGCTCACCTCCTCATCGTAGAGACCCATGTTATCAAGGTTGATGGCATATTTGGGCCGAATCCATCCCAGCCTATCCATGGTTACCGGGCTGTTAGCCATTGCATTTTGGCTGGCCTCGTCGGGGGCCGTGAACAGCGGTTTGATGTCTATGAGCAGGTGCTCGTGGGGCAGGGTAACCCCCAGCTCCTCGGGCGATATCTCTCCCAGGACGGTCTGTACTATGGACATCTAGCCTGTTCCTTTCCTTTGTTGTCCATTAGACTGGTCGGGTACGCTCGATTGACGGCAGCCTGTCCCATTCATATAATCGCCATACCTTCTCGATGGAACCCAGGGGGCTAATTGAGGCTGTCCTACCTGTAATATAGCCCTGGTTAGGGAGGAAAATAGCAATGCGCATTGACAGCACCCCATATTACCATGTGGGTGAAATATACCCGTGGGAAAAGCTGATCGATGAGTTTCGCCAAGAGGCGAGGCTCGTCGATGAGGCTGGCTTTACGGGGATGTGGCTGGCGGAGCACCACTTCCACTGGGATGGATGGTATACCGCGTCCCCCAATCCCATCCTTATGGGGGCAGCTCTCGCCCTAGAGAGCGACAGGCTCCGGGTAGGCCAGTGCGGCGTCATCCTCCCCGACTGGCACCCTATACGAGTGGCGGAAGACATCGCCTTACTGGACCAGTTGACCAAAGGACGGGCTGACTTCGGGATAGCAAGGGGCTTCAACAACAGGGCATCCATTCAGTTCAGGGCCGACGCCGATAGGCGAGATCAGAAGCGTAATTACGCCCTATTTGCCGAGTGCCTGGACATTATCATCGGCGCCTGGACAGAGGAGGCGTTCAGCTACCAGGGTGAGTTTTATACTGTTCCGGAACCCGGCTGGAAGGAAACCAATCCCCTGACTCCCGATCCTCGCTATCACGCTCCGGATGGTGAGCTTAAAGCCCTGGGGATTCAGCCCAAACCTTATCAGAAGCCCCATCCTCCCATCTGGCAGATGTCTGATTCCATTAGGTCCCATCAATTCGCCGGCGCCCGAGGCATCGGCGCCATGTGCATGTCCCTCTCAATAGGCAAGATTAAAGAGGCCTGGTCTGCTTACAGAGAGGCTGCTTCCCAGGTCAAAAGCCGCCCCGCTCATGTTGATGATCCTTTGGCTGTGGTAAGACCGACCTACGTGGCCAAGACCATGGAAGAGGCTATCGCTGACGTACGGTGGGGAGCAAACCTTCTGGACGCCTCGGGGTCAGTCAGAGCGCTTAAGGCACGAGAGGCGGCCCTCACCGATGATGAGATGAGGGGAGACGATTCAGAGCTGGATGCTTTGGACTTTCAGCTCAGGCACGACCTGGTCTTAGTGGGTCCGCCGGATCACGTGGCAGACCAGATCGAGAGACTGCGGTCGGAGTTGAATTGTCAGCATCTAGTGCTGTTTCTTAATTTCCCGGGACTATCCTTTGAGAAGGTAATGCGCAGCCTGGACCTCTTTGGGGAACAAGTGATGCCCCGTTTCCGAACGACGGGTGCATCCTTAGCCCATTAGCTATCGGGTCCCTGGGCCCTTTGCCTGGAGGATGATCGGTCATTCAGGACCTCCCTCGGCCAGCCACCTTTTGACCAGGGCCACCTCAGCCTCGCGGTTCGCCACCTCGCCATCCAGGCGTGCGTCGAGGAGCGCCTTCAACATGCGGCCCATGCCGGGTCCCTGGGGCACTCCCAGCAATTTCAGCTTGTGGCCGTCCAGGTAGGTTTTCACGTGCCTCAGCTCGTCCAGGTACTGGACGATAATGTCCCTTGTCCTCTGGCTCTCACACGCCAGGCTGAAAGCCGTTAGCGCTTCCGGAGCGAGGCCATGGAGCAGGGCGTAAAGCTCCCGGGGTTTGAGGCCCGGGGCCCCGAGTCCTTTTTCCAGGGTCTTGAGTTTTATAAGGTCCGACACTATCCGCACCTGGTCACTGGCGTATCGATAGCCCTTGACCAGGTCCAGGGCATCCTCGGGGCTGATCCGATACAGGAGCAGGGCCAGATACACCTCCGGTGTGGCCACCTGTGCTGCCGACCGGGCCTTGCGGAACATCTCCCCGGTCCAGCCGTCCGCCTTCAAGGAGGGGTGCATCGCTTTCAATACCCCCAGCTCATCGGCCCGGAGCAGCGCTCCCTCGGGACGGCCTTCCTCTAGGAACAGCTGAAGCTCGTGCCTCAGCCTGTCCACACCCACGGTATCCAGGTAGGATAAGTCCCTTAGCAGATAGCCCCGGGTAGCATCCTCTATCTTGAAGTTCAGGCGTTGCTCGTAGCGGATGGCCCTCATGATGCGGGTGGCATCGTCGATGAAGCTCTTGGAATGGAGGACCCTGATTAAGCGTGCCTCAAGATCGGCGCGGCCGTCGAAGGGGTCGAGGAGGTTGCCCTTATCGGGGGGGCTGAGGCAGACCGCCATGGAGTTGATGGTAAAGTCCCGGCGGGAGAGGTCCTTATCGATGGAGCCGGGCCTGACCAGGGGTAGGGCCCCGGGGCGAGAGTAGACTTCGGTACGGGCGGAAGCGAGGTCGATGGTCAGTTCTCCACGGCGGTACTTGGCGGTGCCGAACCGGGGATGTGAAACCACCTCTCCTCCATGCTCCCCGGCCAGGGACCGGGCCAGGGCCATTGCATCCCCCTCCACCACCAGGTCCAGGTCCCCACCCTCGATCCCCAGGAGAAGGTCCCGGACCCGGCCTCCCACCAGGTACAGGCGCTGGTCCTGGGAGGCCCCCACTTCACCCAGGAGCGTTATCAAGCTCCACAGGTCGGGGGGCAAGCTCTTCTCTATGGTATCGGCGTAGTTCATATCCTTAAACAGACCTATTCGCGGGTCGTCAGGCGTCGACCCTGGTCCAGGCCATTATAGTACAGCCCCTCCAGTAATCTCTTTATTTGACACCCTCGACGCTGGTGCTAGAATGGCATAAGCCCTATCGTGAAAGGCGGATCACCCATGGCTGAAAAGATTAAGCTCACCGTGTTCTACGATTATCTCTGACCCTATGTCAGAGTCGCAGCGGTCTGGCTGCGAGACGTGAAGAAGGCCTACGATGGCGAGATGGACATCACCTGGAAGAACTTCCCCCTGGAGCAGGTGAACAGCAAAGAGGGACCCGACTGGAAGCTCTGGGAGCAGCCGGAGTCCTACCCCAGCCGCGGACTTCTGGCCCTCAAGGCCGGGGAGGCCGCCCGAAAGCAGGGGCCCGAGGCCTTCGATCGCTTCCACATGGCCCTCCTTAATGCCCGGCACGTCGATAGGAAGAAGATCGACGACCGGGGTATGCTGGCCGAGGTTGCAAAGTCTGTGGGCCTGGACGTCGATAGGTTCACAAAGGACCTGGACGACCCTGCGTCCATCAAGAAGATCGCTGCTGAGTACACCGAGGCCCACGATAAATACGGCGTCTTCGGCGTGCCCACCATCTTCGCCGAGAACGGCAACGCGGCCTTCGTGAAGATGATGCCCCCGCCCGAGCCCGAGGAGGCCCTGGCCGTTTTCAACGACCTGTTCCCCGTGATCTCAGGCAGACCTAACGTAAAAGAGATAAAGAGGCCAGAGCCCCCGGAGAGCTAGGCCCTGCCAGGCGACTTCCATGGCCGACCTCACCAAGTTGCAACGCTCCCTGGGAATGAAGTTCCGGGACCAGGGGCTTCTGCGGAAGGCCCTGACCCACGGATCCTACATCCATGAGAACCCGGACGTCGCCCAGGAGTCCAACCAGAGGCTGGAGTTTCTGGGCGATGCTGTTTTGGGTCATGTGGTGGCCCAGGAGCTTTACCAGAGATACCCCTCTCTCGACGAGGGCCAACTCACCGAGGCCCGGGCTCAGATGGTCCGTACCGAGACCCTGTCTGCCGTCGCCCATCAGCTGGGATTAGGCGGCTACCTCTATTTCGGCAAGGGGGAGGAGGGGAGCGGGGGGGAATCCAAGCCGAGAAATCTGGCCGGTGCCCTGGAGGCGCTCATAGGCGCTATCCTCCTGGACCAGGGTATGGAGGCGGCCCGAAGGTTCATTCTCGAGCAGCTCGAGGAGGAGATGGAGAGGGCCGGCGCCTCGTGGCAGGTAAAGGACTACAAGTCCCAGCTTCAGCAGCTCTCCCAGGCCCGCTGGAAGGTCCAGCCTACCTATACTACTGAGGAAGAGGAAAAGCCTCCCGATACTCGAATCTTTGTGGCCCACGCCCTTGTCGATGGCCGGACTCTGGGGCGTGGGACAGGCCTCTCAAAGCAGGCCGCCCAGATGGAGGCGGCGAGAGATGCCCTGGAAACAATGGCTGCTCTGGAAGGGACAGAGGAGGCTTAGAACAGGCCCCACCTGTGACCTTGATGCCACATCTCTTTCGTCGATGGATGGCTCCCCAACCTTCGAAATGACCCGCTATCTGACATCTTGTAATGGTCGAATCCGAAAGGCCGCCTTCGCATCTAAGGTGAGCAGAGGCCCCAACCTTCGGGGCCCTGGTTCTTATGTTCTCTGAACAGATAGGAGTTTACATTGACCCTAAAGAGCAAGCCGCAGCCTAGAATCGGACAGCAGCACGACTCTATCTTCTTCGAGCTGACCCGGAGCATCTGCCCCGAGTGCAAGGCCGTTATCGACGCCCAGATCATCCTGCGGGACGGCAAGGTTTTCATGCGAAAGCGATGCAAGGACCACGGCTGGTTCGAAAGTCTTCTCAGCTCCGATGCGGAGATGTATATAGACGCTTTGAGGTTCAACAAGCCCGGCACCATACCCCTTAAATACACCACCGAGGTGAAAGATGGCTGCCCCCTGGACTGCGGCCTGTGTACGGAACATAAACAGCACACCTGTCTCGCCATTATCGATGTGAATACCGCCTGCAATCTGGACTGCCCCATCTGCTTTGCCGATGCGGGCCCCGGGTACAATCTCACCATGGACCAGGTGGGGACCATGCTGGACGCGTTCGTGGAGATGGAGGGCGAGCCGGAGGTGGTGCAGTTCAGTGGTGGCGAGCCCACAATCCATCCCCAGATCCTGGACATGGTGATCCTGGCCCGGGAGAAGGGGATCAAGCAGGTGATGATAAATACCAACGGGCTGCGAATCGCCAGGGACGACCGGTTTTTCGAAA
Source organism: Chloroflexota bacterium (assembly GCA_022566235.1). Classification (GTDB taxonomy): domain Bacteria; phylum Chloroflexota; class Dehalococcoidia; order Plut-88900; family Plut-88900; genus JACZVB01. The sequence continues at coordinate 838 of JADFJI010000125.1, read as the reverse complement.
AGATGGCCCGGGTGAAGCCCTACATCTATCTGCAGTTCGATGGTCTGGAGCCCGAGACATACAAGTCGATAAGGGGCGAAGACCTGGTAGAGACCAAGCTGAAGGCGCTGGACCGGCTGGCCGAGGCCGACATGGACGTGGTTCTTGTCGCAGCCATAGAGCGGGGGGTCAACGAGCACGAGGTGGGAGCACTGGTGAAGTTTGGGCTGGAACATCCCGCGGTCAGGGGAGTCATATTCCAGCCGGTGTTTCACACTGGCAGGCATCTCCCATTCGATCCTTTAGACCGGGTCACCATGCCCGATATCGTCAAGGGCATCGCCGCGCAGACCGACGGGATGTTCCGGGTCGACGACTTCGTGCCCGTGCCCTGCTGCTATCCCAACTGCCAGATGATGACCTATGCCTACGTGGATGGCGACGAGGTAACTCCCCTGCCCAGGGTCCTGAACGTCGACGACTACCTCGATTACATAAGCAACAGCGCCTTCCCGGACCTCTCCATCGACGTGAAGAAGGCGTTGGAGGGCCTCTGGTCGGCCACCTCGATTCCCGGGTCCCAGGACACGGCCGACAAGTTCGAATGCGCCGTCTGCGACATCCCCATCGAGTTCGACCTTGGCCATCTGAAGAAGCACGTTTTCGCCGTGATAATCAAGTCCTTCATGGACGCCTACACCCTGGACGTCAAACAGCTTATGAAGTGCTGCGTCGGGCAGCTGGTGCCCGATGGCAGGATGATCCCCTTCTGTGCCTACAACAACGTGGGATATCGGGAGCAGATCCGAGAGGAGCTAAACCCCCTGGCCCGCCGACGACGGGCCTAGGACAGGGCTTG
>JADFJI010000124.1:508-6808 GCA_022566235.1 Chloroflexota bacterium | reverse complement strand
CGTCAGCAATTCCGTTTTCGCCCACATGATCAGATATGACCTTCAAGACCTCTGCTTTCTCGTCCGTTGTTCCGACCCAGCCATAAAATGCCCCTATCAGCAATAATGTTCCCCAATCACTCTGTGCTATTGCTTTTTGTCTACACATAGCCAGAACGGATACCCATAAGTTGCCATGGACTTCTCCCAACTCCTTTTCCTCATCATCTTGGCCGGGGAAGTGCCGATGCATATACTCAAGGACTAACACTGACCAGTACAGCCACCCCACTGCCTTTCGCGGTTCGGCGGCCGAGACCTGTTGGATCAGTTCAATGGATAATTTGTAGACGGTCTCCCATTCCTGGCATGTTGCCTTTAGGGCTATATCAAATACTACTTCCTCCTCTAGCTCTCTCTCCGTAGCCGCTTTTAGGAATGTTTTGGTGCCCAGGAGCGTATCTCCTAAATCTGCGCTTACTAATAACAACCGAAGATCCGGTAGCACGTCGAACTCTTCAAAATTGGGAGACTCTTCGTCTTGTTGCGTTGTGGGGAGTTGTGGGGAGACGTTAATGGATTGGATTAGCTGAGACACTTCTTTGACTGAAGAGGTGATAAAATCTCTCCCGGACTCTAGTCCGTGAGAGTAAATCTCCTTTCTGACTTCGGTCGTTTGAACACCTTTGACAGTGCTTAACCTAAGAACAATGTCCCCATAGAGCTGCACTCCGCGGTCCCGAAATTTGCCACGACTTCCTTTTGCAATCCAAAGATAGAGCACGGTACCGGCATGCTCTAGCAGCTTCACCTCTGTGTTAGACCCTGATGGGCTACACTGGGATGCCACGAGTAGTGCATTTCCCATGAGAATGTAGGAATCTCCATCATTCTCATTGGTGAGAATCGCATTCCGACATTGGCTAATTGTTTCTGTGATTTCATGCAGCTGTACTTCACCGTTACCTTCCAGAAAGGCCTGTTGGTGAAAATCCCAGTGTATATTGGCCCGAGCGTAATATTTCGAAGCCCCCCCACTGGCTTTATCTGCTAACCAGTCTCGAATCCCCATTCCAACACCTCCCACTTAGAGCATGCCGTTGAAAACAGGTTCGCATAACTCGCGCCGGTCTGTCTTTAGCAACCCAGCTCCCTTGCGATAATCATTCGCTGGATCTCCGACGTTCCTTCACCGATGGTGAGGACTTTAGCATCTCTATAGAAGCGAGCAATGGGGCTGTCCTCCATAAACCCCAGGCCGCCGTGAATCTGAACAGCCTGGTCCACAGCCTGTAAGGCAGCCTCCGAGCTGAAGAGCTTGGCGATGGCCGCCTCCTTTTTGTGGGGCAAACCCTGGTCCACCAGTGTTGCCGCTCTGTACGTGGCCAGCCTCGCCAGATCGACTGACACGGCCATATCCGCCAGCTTGAACTGAATGGCCTGGTGATCGCTGAGGGGTTTACCGAAGGCCCGGCGTTTGAGGGCATGGGCCAGTGACATCTGTAGGGACACCTCAATCAAGCCCACGGCCATCGCGGAGATAGCAACTCTACCCCCATCTAGAACTTTCATAAACTGGGCCAGGCCGCGGCCTCGCTCTCCCAGCAGATTGCCCTCAGGGACCCTACAATCCTCGAAGAATAACGGATGGGTATCAGAGGCCCGCCAGCCTATCTTTCGATAGGAAGACCCCACCGTGAGGCCGGGCGCATCCTTGGGCACCACGATGTTGCTGATCTCTTTTTTTCCGGCCTCGTCACCACCAGTGACCGCCGCCACAATGATGAAATCCGTCATAGATGACCCTGAATTGGTGATGTAGCTTTTAGAGCCGTTTATAGCCCAATGCCCATCTACAAGGACGGCGCTGGTCGTGATCCCCCGGGCATCAGAGCCCGTATCGGGCTCGGTCAAAGCGAAGGCGCCTATGGTCTTACCCTGGAGCATAGGGACCAGCCATTTCTGCTTCTGTTCCTCGGTCCCGAAGTGAAGAAGGAGCGGGCCGCTCAGGGATGTGAGCACTTCTATGGTGATGGCGACGGAAGAATCGACCTTCGCCAACTCCTCGAGCGCTACAACCAGGGACAGCATGTCCCCATCGCTGCCCCCATACTTGGAGGGGAAGATGAGGCCGGTAATGCCCAATTCCCCCAACTTCGCGATGATATGTGCCGGGAAGTGTCCCTCCTCATCCCACTGGGCTGAATAGGGGGCTATCTCACTGGCAGCGAAGTCCCGGACCGTGCGTTGGATCATCAAATGGTTGTCGCTGAGCGCTATATCCATGCTATCGCATGACCTCCTTTTATCGATCTTGAGCTAAGGCGTTCCCCTTTTCTATGAGTAAAGCCAAAAACAGTCCATAGAGATCTGATAGAAAGAGCAGAAAATTGATACTACCCGATTATCCCTCGGAAAGGCCTAAACTGCTGGACACCTTATAAGTGTACACCCGTACGTTCTCGGATAATCTCGAAACCTGCAGACGCCGTCTACTGCCTACATCTCCCCTGGCCCCCGGACTTGGATACGACGCCTCAGGCGTCGACCCCCTGGCGTCCCCCTGTCTCGAGTAGAGGTGTACGTTGACAACAGGCGGAGCCTTGTTTACATTCGTGCCAATTCAAGGTGCTAAATAATCCAGCGACTGGAAAAGAGGAAGCAAAGTATGAAACCCGATACGCCACGGCTGCTGCCCGAGAACTTCGGCCCCCTCCAGGGGGTCAGGATCATCTCCAGTGGAACAATCATCGCCCAACCATTCGCGGCCGAGATGGCTGCCGAGATGGGGGCAGAGGTCATTCAAATCGAGCGGCCGGGTGTGGGAGATGTGGTGTGGCGCAACCTGGAGTTCCCCATTAAGACCCCCGATGATACCTCTGTGTCCAGTGCATGGGTCCAGGAGCGCCGCAACATGTTTCATGTCAGCCTGGACTTGAGCACCTCCAAAGGCAAAGAGCTCTTCCTTCGCCTGATCCCACAAACCGACATCTGGATGGAATCGTCTAAACCGGGGGCCTATGCAAGATGGGGGCTGGACGATGAAACCGTGATCAAGGCTAACCCCAAAATCGTCATTACCCATGTCTCTGGGTACGGTCAGGCCGGACACCCGGATTATCTGGGGAGGGCCTCTTATGACTTCATCGGCCAGGCGTTCGGAGGGATGATGCATCTCACCGGCTTCCCCGACCCTGACCCGCCGGTAAGAGCCGTCCCCTGGACCGCCGACTACATCACGGCCGGCTTCTGCCTCTGGTCATCTTTAGCCGGGTACATCTATGCACAGAAGACGGGTAAAGGGCAGGTGATCGACCTGGCCCAGTACGAGGCCATTCACAAGACCATGGCAGGCACGATGGTGGCCTACTATGAACACGGTCTCGTCAGAGGACGTTCAGGCAACAAGGCGGGCCTCTTTCAACCGTATGACGTATTTCAAGCCAAAGACGGCTGGGTCATCATAGCGGCCGTCGGAACACCCTTCGACCGTGTGTGTAAGGTTTTAGGCCTCGATCCAAAGGATGCCAAGTGGCGCAAGGCCCATACCGATGTAGAGTCCCCCGAAGGCTTGGAATTCGATGGAATCCTTCGCGGATGGGTGGAACAACGGGAAATTGGGGAAGTGGTGGAGATAATGAATGCAGCCCAGGTGGGATGCACACCTATCATGACCGCCAAAGATATGGCAGAGGACCCCCATTATGAACGGCGTAACACCCATATCGAGTGGGAGGACGTCCAACTCGGCAGGAAGGTGAAGGGAATCGGCATCTGCCCCGCGTTCTCCATAACGCCTGGAAAGGTGTGGAGAGGATCAGTGCCCCTGGGTCATGATAACGAGCTGATCTTCACCCGGCTCCTGGGGTTAAAACCCACAGAGGTGGCCCGGCTGAGGGAAGAAGGTGTGACGTAGTCTGGTGTGCCCATCTGAATTCAAGCCCGACGCCCCGGAGAGGGATCAAGAACGGCTACGTCCCGCGTCTCGAGGCCTCATAATGCATAATAAACTCGGCCACGGGAGTGCGTGCGATGGCGTCGCCAATCAGGTCGATGGGAAGGTCGTCAACCCTCTTGAAGCGTACACATGACTTGCCCATGTTCAATTTCTTGCCACTGGCCCTGTACCGCTCGACGAACCACCGTTCCGTCTCTTTGTCGGCGTAGACGTTCATGAGATAGAGGGACAGGTAGTTTTTCTGGGCAGCGAGTGCAGCGTACATCAACGGCAGACCGTTGTACGTTACCGGAAACTTCTCTAAAGGTACGACATACCCGATCATGCCAAACTGCATCGACTCCTCGTAACCTTCAGGCAATCGCTCGAGAATTACTTCACGGACGGCAACGAGCGCCGCTCCTCGGTCTGCCGGCAGCCCGACCAGGTATTCACCCACGGTTTTTGCACCGGACCGTACCATATCGTCATTCTCCCCCCAGTCCCCGGGCCTCACTCCCGCTGTCTTGCCGCTTCTCGCAATGCTCTGCTGGTTCGCGCTGTGGGAGGGATTAGACGGGATGATCTCGAAATCAACCCTCCCACTAGGCTCATATACCTTCAGTGAACAATGAGTTCACGGGGAGGATGAGTGACCGCTTCAAGATTATCGTGATGGATTATCGCTTGCACGCCTAGAGACATGGTTGATCCAGTATCATGATCTATCAGGATCATGTGGGTGAAAAATGTCATGTTCGGTTCAAGCACCAACGGGCTGTTCTGAATAATCATCGGGTGCTCCATCCACGTCGGCGGCCAGGTGGCTCCCATGGTGTAGCCGCAGGCATTTAGAAGGGCATGGCCAAAACCGTGTTTATTAAACACCTCGATATGCGCTTTGTACATGTCGCCTACGGTGTTTCCGGGACGCATGACGCTTTGAATGGCATCAAGGGCTTCTACACACGCCTCGTGCATACGTTGGTAACTGGGGTCAATCTTCGGGCCGGTCAAAACAACGGCCATACTGGCTGCATGGTAATGGCGAAATCCGTTACCGATTTCGAAAGTGACCTGATCGTTCTCTCCTACGTGTTTGCGGCCTGTGGTGTAGCGCATGAGTAATGCCGAGTCGCCGCTGCCCGTCGGCCAGATGTGTGCCGGAGGGTCCCCGTCCATCTTCCAGAGGATGCCATGCATCTCTGACAGGATATCGCCCTCGTAGGCTCCGGCTATTGTCATCTCGATGCCCTTCTCCATAACCACATCACATATTTCACCTGCTTTACGGATGTACTCCAACTCCTTGGGGCTCTTCACCACCCGCATGAGTCGGACCAGATCAGAGGTATCCACCATTTCACAGACGCCGTCTAGTGCTGTTACCAACTGCCTATACGCTTGAGCAGTAAGGCCATAAGTATCGTATTGAACACCTATGCGTTTACCCTGCATGCCGTGACTTTTGAGCATGTCGCGAATGGCATTGGCCGGAGGACTGTCCGGGCTGTCAACCCAGATACGGATGTCCTCGCACACTGAGGAATACTTTACGTTGGCCAGATCGGCCTTGCGAGAAACGTGGGTCAGCTCACCGTTGACACCAATAAACATGCTGTGGAAGATGCAAAATCCATCGGTGTCCAGACCGCAAAGCCAGTACATGTCTTCGATCTTGAAGAGAAGCATCCCATCGAGTCCTTTTTCGGCTAGGGCCTCTCTGACCCTCTGCTGCCGCTGGGCGAACTCTTCCCGACTGAAGTGGATATGAGGATTCGACATAACCATCCTCCTTATAGCAGGTAAAAGAGCGGGCCTGCTAGCTATCCGGCCCGCTCAAAAATCGTTGCGCTGCCCTAATAAGTACGGCCGCACCGATGGGAAGGGCGTCCTCATCGACGACGAAATCGGGCTGATGCAGACCGCTATCGATCCCTTTATCCCTGTTGCCAACCCCGAGTCGGAAATAGACGCTGGGCTTCACCTCGCAGTAAAAGGCGAAATCGTCTGCCGCCGTCCAGGGCTCGGCGCTGAAAACCTTTTCTGACCCCACTACATCCTTCACAGCCTCTCGGATCAAATCTACCATGGCGGTGTCATTGACCAGCACCGGTTCGCCGGTCGTAATCTCCACCTTGGCGTCGGCGCCGTGGGCCCGAGCCAGATTCACCGACAGATCGCGAATCCTCTTGTGGGCAAGGGCTCGCACCTCTTCCGACATCGTCCGCACGGTACCCTTCATCGTCACTGTGTCTGCGATGATGTTGCGGGCCGTACCACCGTGGATCGAGCCTATGGTAATGACCAACGGGATGGCCGGGTCTTTCTGGCGCGCTGGAACCTTTTGCAGCTCCTGTATCACGCCAGCTGCCACCGTAATG
>JADFJI010000124.1:0-498 GCA_022566235.1 Chloroflexota bacterium | reverse complement strand
CTTAGACACGCCAAGGACTCCCAATTCGTTCCGCCAAAAAGCGTCACCCAAAAACGAACATCCGCATTTCAGCCGACCGTGCCTTGGCTCTGTCAATCTCTCGATTCCAATCGCATAGTAGTTGCTGGGTGAAATAAATTCAACTACTATTTCCGCGGGTACCATTTCGACGATATCCACAACAGCAAAGTTTCGGCCGACTCGATGAGAGGATCGACGTGAATCCCGATTACTCCGTCCACATCTTTCAGATGCCCTTCCTGCACTAAAGTACGTCCGCCTAACGGCTCGGCCTCCTCCGCCGGCTGAAAGATGAATTGTACGGTTCCACTAAATGTGTCCCGCCTGCGATGCAAGGCCAGTGCCGCCGCCAGTACCATCGCGGTGTGGGCATCATGGCCGCAGGCATGCATGACGCCGGGATTCTTCGAAGCAAAGGGTAGGCCCGATAACTCGGTGATGGGCAGTGCATCCAGGTCAGCCCGGATGGCCAAACTC